>JBJKOR010000031.1:0-10456 GCA_046707185.1 Anaerolineales bacterium
TAACGGTATTGACCGTAATACACAGTTTCTCGGCGATCTCAGGGTTACTGGCACCCTGAACAATCAAACGCAACACCTCGATTTCACGTTCGGTCAATTCCTCGGTTTGCAGGGTTAGATCGCCGGAATGGCGCGATGCCTCGCGCAGCAAGCGGGCTGCCATGGTGCGCGTCATGGCGGCTTCACCACGTTCGATCCCGGCCAACAAGTCAAAGAGTTCGCGAGCATCCAGATTCTTCAACAGATAACCAGCCACGCCGATTCGAACGGCCTCATATAAGTGTTCATCCAGCTCGGACGAAGTCAAAATTACAATAGCCGTTTCAGGCACCGTCTCGCGGATGACACGGGCAGCTTGCAAACCGTCGCATTCCGGCATAAAGATATCAAGCAAAACTACGTTAGGCCGAAGATTTTGAGTCAGCATTACTGCCTCGCGGCCCGACGAGGCTTCCCCGATCACCTTCACCAAATCAGGACGCGTCTGCATCAGACTCACCAGCCCCTGTCGAAAAAGCACATGGTCATCAGCGACCAATATTTTTAGCGGAAACATTCATTACTCCAATTCAAATTACGAACATAATTATTGCTGCATCAAAGGTAACCACAACTTGACCTGCGTACCTTCGTTCTTTTGCGATGTAACGGTTAGTCCACCGTTGGCTTCCTTGGCGCGTTCCTGCATGGTGACCAGTCCATAATGGCCGTGTTCGGGAACGTTGCAGAAGCCAACGCCATCATCAGTGATGGTGGCACAAAAAGCGTGATCATGACAGGCCAGACTGACTTGAACCTGATTGGCATGAGCATGTTTGCGCACATTTGCCAGTGCCTCCTGAACAATCCGTACCAATTGCGCCTCGGCTACCGGCGATAGGTGAGGCGGCGAATTCAAATCACAAACCAGACGAGTATCGATACCCGTCTGTACGCCAAATTCACTGACATATTCCTGCAAAGCGGGAATTAGGCCGGCCTCTCCTGAAAGAGTGGTCCGCAAGCTGAGAATGTTGTCACGGACATCCTCATGCGCCAGTTTGATGCTTTGCTTTGCCTTGCGTACTTCCACCAGGGCAGATTTGGTATCCCCGCGTTCAAGCAAAGTTTCCAGGGTCTGCGCTTCCAGATTCAGATAACCCAATATCTGAGCGACTCCATCGTGCATTTCGCGTGCGATGCGTGTTCTCTCTTCGTAAATAGCCAAGGATTGCAGACGCTTGGTCATCAAGGCGTGTTCGATGGCAATGACGGTTTGATCTGCCAACCGCTCCAATCCCATGATGTCAGTTGGCGAGAACGAACGCTCCTCTACACGTGCTACCCACAACCCCCCAAAAGATTGTTCTTCTAATTGCAGCGGCACAACTGCTGTTGATTTGACATCCTGATTCAAAATCGGGCAATTCCAAGCCTTATTGGAAATGTAAAAATCTTCCGGGTAGCGGCTGGAAGCGCCTAAGTGGACCGCCTCCAAGATCAGATTGGTTTCGACCATCTGGTTACCGTCCGCAAAGGCGCCATCCACAGTGGCATAACATTTCACCATCAAGTGCTGTTCGTTTTCATCCCAAAGACCCAGCACCGCCGTATCCGTATCCAGCAGGCGACGGGCCGTAGCTACAATTTCCAGCAAGGTACTGTCCACGTTATCCATGTTGGCAATGCGGCGGCTCAAGCTGACCAATGCTTCAGTCCAGTTTTCAGCGGCGCGCCGGGCTTCGAATTGAGTTTTCAGCGTAGCTGCCTGGGCACGTGAACGTTCCACAGCCAATTTCTCCAAGTGATGCTTGCGCTCAGTTTCAAAAATATCCAAAGCCCGAATTACAAAGAACAGCAGCGCCAGATCCGTTACCATGCGCCAAAACTGAATAGGGACACCCGTCAAAGAAAGGATCACGTTACCGTTCAGCCATGGTGATAGGAGATACGAAGCTGGCAGGACAATCAACCCGGAGACGAAAGCGTTTATAGAAAAAACAACAGAAGCTCCCAAAATCTGATCTTTAGCCTCACTCAAGTTGACATTGGAGAGTCCGCGCCATTGTCGATAAAAGCCATAAGCCGCCAGCATGTTAGCGGGCAAAAACAGTAAGTAACGTGACCATACATCTGTAGCGGTCACCAATGAGCTCGATGTCAGCGCAACGATCAACGCATAGGCAAACAGCAAGCCGAATGGGGCAATTAAAATAACCGGCAAAAACTCAAGCCAATCTGGCATTGGCCCGGCCTCGTTCACTAGGCCGATGCCGAAACGCACCAGCATCAGGGCTGATAAAGGCAAAAGGATAATATGTGCAGTAGCCAATACATGCTGTGAAGCAGCCCCAAACCCAACGTTCAGGAACATATCCGCCCATTCCACCAATCCATACGTCAAACCAAAAGCCGCCAGCCAGGGGAGCTGTCGTCTCAGGGGCAATTGACTCGAATTATGGTTCTTGAGCAGCACCGCCAGACCCAGACTGAACGACGCCAACCCGCTGATGAAATAGATTACGATTATGCTCATTTCGTTCCCAGGTAACCGGCCCCATACTCAAAGGATAACCAAACATTTCCGAAACTGGCAAGATGGCTATAAAACGAATCCAGGGAGCAATCCAGGATATTATGTGCGAATTCTGGAAACCAAAGTCCCAAATGATCGATCAGGAAATTCCGCTCCTGCTGCCGTAGTTCACGACCTGAACTCATGGAATGAATTGCCCAATTCTCTGTTTCCTGGCTGCACAGGTAGGATAGAAATTCGCATTCAACTGCCACTGTATCTTCCATGCCTTCCATGGGAGTTAGGCCAAACTGCCGATATTCCTGATTCAAGGTCGATTTTAAGTTATCCGTAGCGTCCAGCATATTGGCGGCTTCCCGCCAACGATAGCTCGATTCGCGCTGTGATACGCGCTGGATGCTCTTTTTTCCAAACAATCGGTTGTATTCTGCTTGCCAATCTTCCAAACAAACGTTTCGATGACCTGCCAGTTTTTCAATTTCGTTACTCAACTTCGACTGATCGGCACCCAGCCAATTCGTTGCCTCGAATAATTCCGCCGATAGCTGCCCCCGATTAACCGCCTCGACCAATTCCTGATCCGGAGGATAAAATCCAAGCGATAACCAGCGATAGAGGCTGGCGCGGCTTCGGGCAACGGAAGTCAGAATGTCACATGCGCGGCTGATCGGATCTGCGGCGGTATCGAATGAGGTGGGTGGGTTAATATCTCGTTCGTTCATATTAGATAATAGACAGAAGGTTCTGTTCCTTTTTCGATCAAGAGTTGAAAGTGCGAACGAGTGCGCAATAATTCCGAAACTTCGCTGGAAGGATCGTTGATATCGCCAAACGTTCGAGCGCGCATCGGGCAGGCTTCCACACAAGCTGGTTCCAAGCCTTGCGCGACGCGATGAGCACAGAAGGTGCATTTCTCAACTGTTTTGGGCCGATGAATGATGGGGTTGTCACCCGTTGAGAACGGAATGGAGTACGATTGCTGGTCTGAAGAAAACACCCGCACCCCTGTGAACGGGCAGACCATCATGCAATAACGGCAGCCGATACATAAACTGGGATCCTGAACCACGATTCCATTCTCCAGGCGGTAGGTTGCCGAGGAAGGGCATACTTCTACGCATGGGGCATTGGCGCAATGTTGGCAACCCAACGGCAGATAATCCATGGTCAATTCAGGGTACACACCTGCCGGAGTATCATCACCGTCTGATCCAAGTGTTACCACTGCCGTCCACCAAACATTTTCAGGCAAGTTATTTTCTTGCTTGCATGCCACAGAGCAGGTGTTGCATCCAGTGCAAGCTTGCAGGTCGATAATCATCACGTAATGCTTCATAAGTATTCCCCCTCCTTCACTTTGACCATCTCGACCAAGACATCCGAGAAGGAACTATTGGCGCCATAGGCGTTCTCTGCGTTCACAAGTGAGTGAGTCAAGGCCTGGGCATGGCCGGCGCGATAATCTCCCGATTGCCAGCCCTGACTCAAGTAGACTGCCCCCGTTGGGACAGCTTGATTGATGCGTGCTCGCAGCACCACAAAGCCGCGTTTATTGAAGAGTCGCACCATGTCCCCCTCCTGAATTTCTCGTTGAAGTGCTGTATCAGGATGCATGACAACGTATGGTTCTTGATCCAACTCGCGCAGCCAGGGAGCATTCACAAAGGTCGAATGGACGCGGTAACGACTGTGCTCTGTCAGGCACACCAAAGGATATTTGTTGATCAGTTCGCCGTCGGGATCAGCTTCTATGGGAGGCTCATACTCCGGCAATGCATGACCGTAGGGCAATAAACGCTCCACATAGAATTCAACACGGCCAGTGGGAGTGTTAAACTTATAATCGTGATGAGCTATCAGTTCTGCATCGGATCTTTTTCTCTGAAGCAACCCATTCTTGCGGAGCTCGTCGAAAGATAAACCGTCCAACTTCTTTTCTGTGTCGAAAATTCTGGATAAGTAATCCTCAGCCAGACCCGTGAAATATCGCTCGTAACCCAAGTGCCTGGCCAAATCCGATGCAATCTGTAAATCAGAGCGGCATTCGCCGGGCGAATCAATAATTTTCGGCTGGTATTGAATATATGGCCCTGGTCCAATTACCATGTCTTCCCGTTCGAATAAGCTGGCCGCTGGCAGAACATAATCTGCCCAACGGGCAGTCTCATTTAGAAAATGATCGGCCACTACCAAGAGATCGAGTCTGGGTAGAATTTTCTGGCGCAGGAAGTTTTGATCCGGCCATTGGTTAATCCAATTACTGAACGCCGTGAATACCCCTTTAACAGGGTAAGGCTTGCCCTCTAAAATGTAATAAGGCAATGTTGCCACGTTGACGGCCTGATATTTCGCTCCATCGGGGTGGATCAGGAAATCGCTGGCGAGAAGAATCTCGCTGGCAAAACCGTCCACTCCGGCACCGGCTCCAGGCTTGCCCAAATTTCCAGTCAGGGCAGCTAACGTGGCAATCAGGCGTCCAAAGGTAGCGCCATTATGCCAGCGATCAACCCCATACAGCGAAAAGATGCGGGCCGGTCTTTCGTGGGAAAATGCCTTTGCCAGCATCTGGATGCGCTCTGAAGGAACGCCGGTCTTTTGTTCTGCCAACTCAGGCGTGTAGTGCGAGGCCATTTCTCGAAGTAAGTCGAAAGCCGGCCGGCACTCGATTCCGCAAACTTTAAAGTGACCATTCAGCGCAGGTTGCGCAGCCTGACCTAATGCAACGGCTTCTTGCGTTTGCTCATCCCATACTCTGAAGGAACTTTTTTCCGGGCCACTATTTGAACAGCGAAGGTATTCACCGGTGTCCTGACGAACCAGCAATGGCGCGGCCGTATGTCGAAGTGTAAATCCCCGGTCGATCCAATTTGATTCGATGATCACATTCAACATAGCCAGCGCCAGATAGAGATCGGTGCCCGGACGAATGGCGAGCCATTCGTCGCTTTTGGAAGCGGTGGCGCTGAAGCGCGGGTCGATGGTAATCAATTTCGTTCCGCTGCGTTTGGCTTCCAGAAAGAACTGCCACCAATTCATATGGCTTTGCACTGGATTAGCTCCCCAGATCAACACCAGTCGAGAGTTGGGCAGGTCTTCAAAATCGTTGGCTATGTAACCTGAGCCTTTACCATAGGTATCTTCAATGCCGCTAGGCACTGCACTATCCACGCCAAATTCGTTCAGGCTGGTACCAGAGGCGCCCAACACACTGGCCAACCGCAAGTAAACACCGCTTATACCGTTCAATGTGCTCAATTGTCCTGAATATGGCAAGAACATCATGCTCTGAGGACCATAATCGTGCGCAATGTGCTTGATTCCGGCAGCGATCTCTTCCAGGGCCTGTTCCCAGGAAATGCGATCCCACTCCCCTGAGCCGCGTTCACCGCGTCGCTTTAGTGGAACCAGCAATCGGTCCGGATGAGCCACCATCTGGACATGACTAATGCCCTTCAGACATATACGACGATAACGATCATCGGGAAAGTCTGCCGGTTCGATCTTGGCAATATGACCGCCGCGCGTTGTGACTTTCAGCCCACAGTAATGTGCGCCACAGTTCAGGTTACAGGCTGTGCGCGCGACCTTCTCGTCAGTCAGGTTGATCGGTGATGCTGCAGAAAGTCTCAACCCTTTCAAATAGACTTGTGCGCCTTGAATGGAAGGTTGGGGTTTCGCTGGCGAATTGAACTTTGCCACAGGGACACGTTTCGCCAGTCGTTCGACTGCCCGGTTGCCCATTTGCTGAATATTCCAAGCAGAAGTCGATGGCCCATAGCCTGATTCGCCGACCGGAGCGCTAGTGCGCGCTTTGGCCGCGATCTGTCCCGCCACGCCATTGACCAGCCGGTTACGACCTAACAGATTTTCTGCGCTGGAAACCAAATCCTCGGCGACACGCCTAGCCAGCACGATGCCATTAGCGCCCAGCAAAAGTGCCGCATCGCGATAATCGCGAGTGTCTTCAGGCAGGACAACGATGAGTGGACTGGCTTCAGACCTGTGATGCAATATCTCATAGTCTTCGATTTTTCCCGGCAAGGTAAATGGCGCCGCAACAATCAACGCGGGCTGTAAATCCAACTTGGCAATAAGCTCCTGTCGGGAAGATGCCAGGAGAAATTGTTTGGGAAAGTTTAACTGTCCCAATACCTGTACCATGGAGTCGTATAAGTATCCCCGTTTGACTGCAATCAAAATCGCGTACCGAGGGTCTCTGGATCGATTCAAACCAATCATGATAGCGTTAAGATATCGTCATCTTACACGCGATGATTGGCTTTGTCTGCCTCGACAATAATTAATTGTTTGTAAAGAAATACATTACAAATTCGGAAGAAACTTACAATCGTTAGTATAACGGCACAAGGTCGCTCGCTGCGCCCTCCTCGGCACAACCTAACCGTTGCCGCTTCGCGAAGGACGGCGGTGTCGTCATGGCACCATGCAAGAGCACCACTTAAGCTCGGCCCTGCACTGTAATGTTAGTCAAGTAGGTGGTTTTGCAAAGCATATTCGACCAGTTCGTGGCGGTGCTTCACGCCTAATTTTTCCATAACGCGGTAGCGATAGGTATCAACTGTCCGCGGACTGATATTCAACTGCCCGGCGATCTCACGGCTGGTAAAACCACGCACGGTTTGTTCCAACACGAAGCGCTCGCGGTCTGAAAGAGAAGCTAAGCGCGGCGGGACGGGCTTGCCACCTGCTGGACGATGCTCCTGGATCAAGACATCCATCCCGCTGGTACCCAAAAAAGTTTCCCCACTTTGAACCTTCTCAATTGCATTAAAGAGATCCCGATCAGCAGCTGCCTTGCGGATATATCCTGCGCCACCGGCCTCTAGGAAAGGTACTAAGTAGGTTTCTTCGCTGTGCATTGTCAGCGCCAGAATGCGTGCCTGCGGCCAAGCCTTGCAAATCTGACGCGTTGCTTCGATGCCGTCCATATCCGGCAAGGTAATATCCATCAGAATCACATCTGGATGCAAGCGTAGCGTCTCGGCAATGCCGCTCTTTCCATCGGAAGCCTCGCCGACCACTTGCGCTCCGCGTGTGCTAAGCAACAACGCCAAACTGCTGCGCATGATCGCATGATCGTCGATAAGCAAAATGCGCATACCTTTAAGCATGAACAGTCCTTTCTTCCGATATGGGGAGTTCCACCCATAAGCGCGTCCCTTCTCCCATTGCGGTTTCCACTCCACAATTCCCGTTGAGCAATTCAACACGTTCGCGAATTCCAACCAGGCCCAGCCCTCGATCCAATTTTTGTGAATCAAAGCCCTTTCCATCGTCCACAATACGCAGCCTCACTACATGCGGAGAACGTTCCAATAAGACATCAATTCTGGTTGCCTGGCTATGACGGATGGCATTCGTCAACCCTTCCTGAGCTATCCGATAAAGAACCAGCTCCATCGCCTCGGGCAGCCTCTCCATCTTTTCGGGACCCATAAAATGGATTGGCAAATTGGCTTGCTCGTCCAATCGTTGGATATACCAACGCAAAGCCGGAAGAATTCCAAGATGGTCCAAGATGGCGGGTCTCAAATCTACCGCCAAGCGCCGCAACTCCTCGATGGATTCAGAAGTAAGGTAGCGCAGTCCGTCCAGCCTTTCAGCGATGGTTTCCTTATCGGTTTCTCCCTGCAAGGCTTTCAACCGAATCAAGATGGAGGTCAAAGCCTGGCCAATTTCATCGTGCAGTTCACGCGAGATGCGCTTTCGTTCAGTCTCCTGATATTCCACGGCTCGGCGCAAAGCGCGATGTAGTTCGGCTTCTTTCTTTTGAAGCTCCTCCAACAATTGTTCCTTGTCAGACGCCAAATGCCTGAGTTGATCATGCTGCGCCAACAATTCGCTATGTGTCTGTTCCAGACTTTCCACCATCACATTAAAAGCGGTTTGTACCTGTCCAATTTCATCTTCGGCCCAGACTGAGACACGCGCATCCAAATCACCGATCTCCACTCGTTTCATGGTTTTTACCAAGCTATGCAATTGATGTGTAATCAACCATGTCAGGAATATGGATATACCAATCCCTACAATTGCGCCTCCTCCCACAATAATAAAAGCAAGTTTTGTAATGGGCAGAGAGTTGCCTAAATTGGATAATTGTGGATTTTGATTTAAGGCATCCTGTATGTAAAGCGCATCCAGAATGACAATTGAAATACCAGCCAGAACAAGGGGAAACAAAGCCAAGCCAATCAACTTCAAAGATACGGGCGCTGATTTTGCCAGATTTCCAAAAAGTTCAAAAATCCTTTGTAAACGAATAATAAGTCTTTTCATCTCATACATGATTATATCGCTGCGCAAGCAGACCGAAGGCTATGGAAATGGCCAAGGCGAGTTTGGAAAAAGAATGGAAACAGGCAGTCGAAGACGCGAAACATATGGAGCAACGAGAGCCGACATTGGTCAGACGGACCGGTCGCATTTATGCCTCGCTGGGCGGAGCGTATGTACCACTGCACGGGGAGTGGCGGGAAAGGAGAGAAATGGGAACGCCAGGAAAAAGATCAAAGCCCAATATGCTCGCAACCACTCGAACGTCCTCCAAAGGTCAATTTGTCATTCCCGAGGTTGTTCGCAATCAAATGAATTTGCAGCCCGGCATTCAGTTTGTCGTGATTGGCGAAGAGGACGCCATCCTATTGAAGGCAATACTGCCACTCGACAGGATGCCTTTGACAAGTTGGTCCGACAGGCACACCAGCAAGCTAATGGTGGTAATATATACGCCCTGCAAAAATTGTTAAGTCACACATCGTTAGATATGGTGAAGCGGTACCTTGCGATCTCGCAAGTGGACTTGGATCGCGATCACGAGAAAGCTTCGCCGGTTCGTGGACGGAAATTGTCTTAGTCCAATTAGGGTCGCAGCAAAGGGAATAATGCGATCCAAAATATTTTTCCTGCCAACCTTGAAGAAAGGTATTAGCGAATAGAGCGCACGGTTCGGGTCCGTGAGGTTCCGAGTTCAAATCTCGGTGCCCCGACAGAAGGGATTCCGCCTAATTGAGGCGGATTTCTTCATTTATAAATAACGGGCTGAACCAGATTTTTTTCGTTTTGGTAGAAGCGCACGGATTGGAACCTTGTGTTCTATGGAATCATTTTTATATGAATTCCAAGCGATCTTGTGGACTTTGGAAGAGCAATCTGTTCAACCATAGGTTCATTCCTGGCTCCGGTACAGAGCGCGGCTTTTTCTTCGAAAGTCATTTGAGCGATTAGAGCCTGGATGTCTATTTTCATGATTTGCCCTTTTTGTGCTCGATGAGTTTCGGATGATCAATATATATTTGCACTGGTGACAAGAATTTTATCTTTGCAAGCCACCTAAGGCATTCTTGATCACTATCACCGCATCATCATAATTTGGAAACATGCTGAGTGCATCGCGTAAATTTGAATTCCTCTCGTCAAAGACCATGGCGCGATAAAACTCAGGAGTCCCCATCTTGTCAAATGCTTTCAGGATAGCTTCGCGGGCGGCGTCATCACCAAGGATGTCTCCCACCAGATCATCCACGGTATATGGGCCGCGTGCATCCGGGTTCTGATAGTCAATGGACCAATGCCATGTACCTGAGCCAACTTCGTGTTGTTCACCATTGGGTAGAGTGATCAACGCAGTTGTATTCGGTGGGAGCACCACGTTTAAATCAAATTTTCCGTTTTCAATTTTCCATGAAGACTCTGCTACTCCATAAGGAGTGACATGTCGCGCTTGGGCATGTGTAAGCCCACCGCCGGGGCGTGGACGAATGTCCATGCGGCGGTACCCGGGCTTGGTAGGAGCAAGTCCACCGATTGTTCGGTGCATCCAATCGGCTACCGCGCCGAGGGCATAGTGGTTGAAGGAAGTCATTTCACCGGGGTTGATCGACCCGTCGGGCAACATGCTGTCCCAGCGCTCCCAAATTG
>JBJKOR010000032.1:0-5157 GCA_046707185.1 Anaerolineales bacterium
GCGTACCTGTTGGTCGGGTTGGTTGCTTTTGCGCCGATGCCGTGGATCGGTTATCGCCTCTATGCTTTGCTGCGTGCGGAATATGTTCTTGATCGGGATAGTCTCCAGTTGCGATGGGGATTGCGCGACGAAATGATCCCTCTCAATGATATTGAATGGGTGCGGCCAATTCATGATTTAACCCATCCGTTGCAATTGCCCGCCATGTCGATGCCGGGAGCAATCCTCGGCCTGCGCCGCCACCCTGACCTGGGTGTGATCGAATACATCGCCAGCGACCGGAAGAATATTTTACTGGTCGCCACCGCGAAACGCGTCTTTGCCATTTCCCCGGCGCGCCCGCTCGAATTCACACAGGCGTTTGCGCGCGCCATCGAACTCGGAAGCGTCACGCCATTACCGCCGAAATCGCTGTATCCATCCTTCATTTTCTCCGAAGCTTGGGAAAATGGTTTGGTCCGTTTCTCATGGCTGGCATCCTTGTTTTTGAATCTGGGCTTGTTTGTGTGGGTTAGCCTGATCATCCCGTCTTTTCCGCGCGTTGGTCTCGGGTTTAATCCGGACGGTACAGCCAATGCTGTGCCAGCCGCCCAATTGATTATCCTGCCGCTGATCAGCACGCTGCTTGCTTTGGTTGGATTCATCACAGGTTTGTATTATTTTCGATGGGAGAAAACGCACGCCATTTCTTTTGTGCTCTGGATTTCGAGCGCGCTGGAAAGCTTATCGTTCCTGATTGCCATATTATTTATCCTCAGCATACCCGTATGAGTTTCGTTATACAACTTCTCCTTGGATTCCTTCTTGCTGTTTTCGTTTCCTATTTTGCATATCGCATTCACAGCTTGAGCCGCGGTGGAGCTATCGCTGCAACGTTCGTGGGGACGATCGTCTTTGGATTGGGCGGCTGGCAATGGGCCATTGTGCTGCTGGCTTTCTTCATCACATCGTCTGCACTTTCACGCCTGTTCAAGGACCGAAAGCGCAGCGCGAATGAAAAATTTTCCAAAGGAAGCGAACGGGACGCGGGTCAGGTTTTGGGGAACGGCGGACTCGCTACGGCTTTTGTTATGTTGAATACGATCTTCCCGCATCAACCCTGGACTTGGATCGGATTCGCGGCCACGTTGGCTTCAGTCAACGCCGATACCTGGGCCACCGAGCTTGGCACGTTAAATTCGAATCTGCCGCACCTGATCACAGATTTGAGAAAACGTGTCGAAGCCGGAACTTCGGGTGGAGTATCGCTATGGGGGACGCTCGCGGCCCTTTTGGGCGCGTCCGTTGTCGGCGTGTTTGCCGCGCTTCTCTATCCCACGGATCACTGGTCACTGTTCTTACTAATTACTTTCTCTGGCTTGTTCGGCTCGCTCTTCGACTCTTTCCTCGGCGCGACGGCGCAAGCGATGTACTTTTGTCCGAAAGATCAAAAGGAAACAGAGAAGCATCCGCTGCATACCTGTGGCACAGAAACGATTCACCTCCGCGGCTGGAAATGGTTGAACAACGATTGGGTCAATTTTGCGTGCGGTGCCGCCGGGGTGCTGATGGCACAAGGGGTGTTCTTTCTTTTTGTATAGGAGGCTTTCATCGATGTTGAAGAAAATTAGCACCGCTTCGATCATTCTCGTTTGCTGTGCAGCGGTCATTGGGTTGGTGTTTTTGGCCTATGTAGGATCTTATGGTCGTTATTGGGCGGACGATTGGTGCTACAACCTGGATTTCAGGCGGATGGGGGTCTTAGGGAGTTTGCAAGGTTATTTCTTTACAGGTGCGAATGCCCACAGAGGATATACTACCAATCGTTATTCGCTGACACTTTTATCAGGGCTATTATATCTTCCAGGTATTGCTGGAGTAAAAATACTCGCAACCTTGATTATCGTATTATGGATACTCGGACTGCTTTGGCTCTTCTTCAACCTTTCGAGACTATACAAACCTTTTCCACTATTTGCTGCCTTTCCAAGCGCAGTGTTCCTGTCATGTTTTCTGCTTTATTTTTCCCCTCAGCGATTTCAAATCCTCTACTGGCGTTCAGGAGTTCACTATAGCTTTACGATCATCGCAGGACTTTTTCTCGCTGCATTGATAACCTCTCAGATGATTGATGCATATGCCGGTAAATTTACAATGGTGGGAATTGCACTTTTGGCGTTTCTTTCCGGAGGGCTTTCTGAAACCGGCTGCGTTTACTTGTTCAGTGGGATGTTTCTTCTACTCACAGCAGCGTGGTTTGGAAGGCAAAGACAATGGGACTGGGCTAAGCGATCCTTTCCTCATATCTTGATTGGATGCGTTGCACTGCTTACATCGATGATTGTTCTGATCGTTTCACCCTCTAACGACCGTTATCAAACCATGTCGGTAAAATCCGCAGTGCTCTCGTCTGTGCCATTCCTTTCGCTGAGATTTTCACTGGATTTCATTGTTGACTCTTTAAAAAGCTTGCCTCTGCCTCATTTGATCTTCATCGCGTTTTACGCGGCGATGGCAATCTTGCGAGCAGTTTTCTTACCTGCAACAAAACCTTCGTTAAGATTTCGAACCGCATTGTTGATCTCCGTCACAGTGGCGTTTGTGACCTTCCTGTTGATCGCCGCGATTCAGGCACCAACAGTCTACTTCTATGATTCCGTACCTGAGCCTCGCGCACAGTCTCTTTCGAGATTCACTCTGCTAATTGGGTTGGCCGTCATCGCCTGGGTGATAGGCCTTTCTATCGCCCAGAGATTTGGCAGCAAGCATTGGATCTATATTGCGGCGATCTTGAGCCTCACCCTGTGCGCCGTCTACACAGCCCGATTGACGCTTAACAACTTGCGAGAGCTTCGTTTATTCGAAACCCGCGCCAGCTTATGGGATCAAAGAGACGCGGCGCTTCGAAAAGCTCAAGCGCAGGGCCTGAGCAAGGCGGATGCGATTGCCATTGACACCCGGGGCTGGGGCGTTGAAGATATGCTGATCCCAGGCAAACAAATGAATGGTCAGTGGGTCAGCAATTGCTTCAGCGAATATTACGGTTTGAGCGCCGTTCGCGCAGTCTCACCTTGACGCGCATGTACAACGAAGGAGGACGATTTGCGGCCTCATGTGCATCGCAAGAGCTTCGATCGGATCGACGAAATAAGCGAGAGGACGAAATCTTGAGAGGCCGTCAGGTTAGGTGTATACTCAACCGAATTCATTATCCGAAGCAGGAGATTCTTTATGAAACGTGCAGTCAGTATTAGCATTGGTTCATCCAAACGAGACAAAGCCGTTGAAATCAATCTATTGGGCGAGACGGTCAGCATCGAGCGCATTGGCACCGATGGAGATATGGAGGCTGCCGCCCGTAAGTATCAGGAACTCGACGGCAAGGTGGATGCCTTTGGGGTCGGCGGTGCGGATTTGGGTTTGATGGTGGATAACAAGTGGTATCCGCTCTACTCGGTCCAGCCGATGGTACGCTTTGTCAAGCAGACGCCATTGGTGGATGGGGTTGGGTTGAAGAACACGCTGGAAAATAAAGCCGCCGCCTTGCTGGATGCGAAGATCGGCGATTACATCAATCAAAATGGCGGCAAAAAAGTGTTCGTGGTCAGCGGTGCGGATCGTTGGGGAATGTCGAGCGGTTTTTTCAGTGAAGGTTATGAATGCACGTTTGGCGATCTGATGTTTGGATTGGGAATTCCCATTGCTTTCCATACGGCGGGACAACTCAAGACATTTGCAGCGATACTCATGCCGCTGGCTGGTCGCCTGCCATTTGAATGGGTGTATCCGACTGGCGAAAAGCAGGAACACCGGATTCCCAAATTCCAGAATTATTATCATGCCGCCACCATTACCGCAGGCGACTGCCTGTATGTCAAGCGTCACATGCCCGATGATATGCAGGGCAAAATCATTGTGACGAATACCACCACGCCGGAAGATGTGGCGTTGTTCAAGCAGTGCGGCATCAAGTATTTGATGACAACCACACCTGTGTTGGACGGCCGTTCCTTCGGGACCAATATGATGGAAGCCGCGCTGGTGGCGGCCTCCGGTAAGAAACGCCCGCTAACGCATGAAGAATACGACGAATTATTGTCGCAACTCAAATTTGAGCCGCAATTGCAGGAAATCAATTAACATTATTGGAGGCAAAAACGAATATGGATGCTGTAATCACCGCAGGTGGAATCCCTCAACCGGATGAACCGTTATATAAATATACCCAAGGCGAAGCGAAGGCAATGCTGGATATTGCTGGAAAGCCGATGATCCAATGGACGCTTGACGCGTTGGGCGGTGCAAAGAACGTGGACAACGTCATTGTGATTGGTCTGTCCCCTAAGAGCGATTTGAGTTGCGGGAAGCCGCTTTATTATCTGTCCAATCAGGGCAAGATGCTGGATAACCTGATCGCGGGTGTGAATAAATCGCTGGAGTTGAATCCCAAGAACAAATACGTCCTGTTGGTTTCCTCGGATATCCCGGCTATCAAAGCAGAGATGGTGGATTGGTTGATCGATACCTGCATGGAAACCAGCGATGATATCTACTACGGCGTTTGCCCGCGCGATGTGATGGAAGCGCGTTTCCCCGGCTCGAAGCGGACGTATACCAAACTCAAGGATATGGAAGTCTGCGGCGCGGATATCAATATTTCACATGTCCGCATGGCGAGTGAACATCTCGATACATGGGAGGCCTTGATCGCCAATCGCAAGAATCCAGTTGCCCAAGCGCGTGTGATGGGACTGGATACGCTCTACTTGCTTCTCACGCGTCAGGCAACGCTTCAGGATTTTGTGGAACGCGTCAGCAAACGACTTGGCGTCAAAGGCCGTGCTGTTGTCTGGCCTTATGCGGAACCTTGCATGGATGTCGATAAACCGAATCAATTGGAAATGATGCGTGCTGACTTTGAAAGTCACGCCAAGTCCGCGCAAGTCAAGAAACGGTCTGCGTCAGGAAAAAAGTCTGCGACGGAAAGGAAATCTGCGACTGGGAAAAAAGCGGTTGCCAAGAAGGCTGTTGCAAAAAAAGCGGTCGCCAAGAAAACCATTGCAAAGAAATCTGCCGCCAAGAAATCTGCTGCAAAGACCAAAACGAAATAGCCTATAAAGTTTCTTAAAGAAACATGTCACTCTGGAAAAGCCCGGAGAGTCTCGAGCAATTTGAGGC
>JBJKOR010000033.1:0-18448 GCA_046707185.1 Anaerolineales bacterium
AAGTGTTGGTGAATCATCCCGATCCCGGCGCGAATCGCATCGGCAGGTGAATGGAAAACATAAGGCTTGCCGTCAATGACGATCTGCCCTTCATCCGGCTGGTACAACCCATACAACTGCCGCATCAGCGTGCTTTTCCCTGCTCCATTTTCTCCCAGCAAAGCATGGACTTCTCCAGCCTTGACTTCGAATGAGACATTGGAATTGGCCAGCACGCCGGGGAAACGCTTGACGATGTTCCGCATCTCGACGTGTTGGAGGCGCTTGGTGTGGGTTTCAGAGGGCATAATTCACCTGAACAAAGATCAATAAGCTTTAAGGTTTTTCAACGGAAAACTCTATTTAACCACAAAGGACACAACCCGCAGAATGCTTCGCGAAGGTCACGAAGGAAAAACGCTTTTAGAATTATGCCTTTTCCCCTTTGTGTACTCTGTGTCTTTCGTGGTTAAGCTCTTTCCCGTTGATTACAGAAGAGCTACTCCATGCAAACGAACGTCCCCTCCCCTGTTTATTCAACAGGAGAGGGGTACAGTAAAACACACTTACGGTTGAACAGAAATGGTTGCGTTCTTGATGCCGGCTATCGCGGCATCGCCAGCTGCTTTGACATCCGCGGGCAGGGAATAACCCGAATTGTAAGCAATGCTCAAGCCGCCATTGGACAGTGTGAGCGTATAGGTCTCACCGCCCAAGACACCGGCTTGATGCTTGGCAATCATATCCTTCAACATTCCGGTCCAGTCATAGACCTGGCTGGCAACCACAAGGTTCGGGGCCAGGGAGGCTTGATCGGCCTGGGTTCCAAACCACAGGACATTGCCCGCGTCTTTCGCCGCGCCGATGGAGCCTACCACGGATTGCGATGAACCCGTCAGGATATCCGCGCCGGCCTGGATTTGGGTCTTCGCCGCAGCGGTCATCAGGGAGACATCCGAGAAGGAGCCGGTCCACGTCTTGTTGACCTGAATGGTTTTGTCGACGGAGGCCACACCCTGGGTAAAGCCATCGATATAGGTCTTGGCGTCGCCCACTTCAACCGGGCCGGTCACGCCGATGATCTTACTCTTGGTCAACTTGGCAGCCAGCACGCCGTTGACATAACCGCCCTCTTCCGCGGCCGCGGTGTAGGCGTAAACGTTCTTCATACCAAAGGTGTTGACGTCCGTTCCCCAGGCAAACGTCGTGTTGGGGAAGTCAGGCGCAATATCCTGGACGGAGGAACCATATTGAGAGCCGTGGGCAATGACGATGTCGTAACCCTTGCTGGCGTAGTCACGAATGGCTGCGGCGGCATCCGGCACGTTGAACAGGTTATCCGTGTAGGCGATCTCGAGGGCCGAGGGGCCGCCCATGTCCTTCTGGACTTTTTGAAGCGCATCCCACATGGACTGGCTGAAGGCGGCATCATTGGTGGCGCTCGGCATGATCACGGCGATGCGGAAGGTCTTCTTCGGCGCCGTGGTGGCCGTAGCGGCCGGGGCGCATGCTGTAAACACCATGGCGATCAGCAGCAACCCCGCGATCAACAAACTTTTGCGTTTCATATTCTTTCTCCTTTTAAGAATTATCGGGTCGGTGATGGAAGTCTTTTTACATGCCATCACAAAAGGGGACTTATGTCGTTTACTTCAGTTCACCTCCATGGAATAGAATTCAGCTCTCGCCGCGTTCGAAGGGTTTATCGAGCGCTGCGGGCTGGCGCGCTCGATTGGCACTGATCATCAACGCGGCAATGGTCATCAGGTACGGGAGCATCACAGCCACATCCGAGGAAATCTTCACGCCCAACACTTGCATCCAAAGCTGCAACGCATTTACGAAGCTGAACAGGAACGCGCCGCCCATCACACCCCACGGACTCCATCCGCCAAAATAGACCAGCGCCACCGCGATGAAACCCTGTCCGGCCGTCAGGTTATCCTGGAATAGGTTGACCAGCGCAATGGACAGGGAAGCACCAGCAAGTCCAGCGAGCACCGAGCCGAGGCACACGCTGAAATAGCGGATTCGATCCACGTTGACGCCGAGCGAATCCGCCGCGGCCGGGTTCTGGCCCACGGATTTGATCTTCAGCCCCAGCGTGGTCTTTTCCAGAATCCACCACGCAATGGGTACCAGCAGGAATGCGCCATAAACCGGAATACTGTTTTTGAAAAGGATGGGACCAATGAAAGGAATTTTGCTCAAGACGGGAATATCGAACGGCTGAAAACCATTGATGGTTTTGACCGTCCCGATGGTGATCTTGAACAACAAACTGGACATGCCCAGACCAAACATATACAAACCAATGCCGCTGATACCTTGTTCCGCCTTGAGCGTCACGCTGATGAACGACATCAAGAGTCCCAGCACAAGGCCAATGATGACGGCAGTCAGCAGGGCCAGCCAAAGATTGCCCGTGTTCAACGCCACATAGAAAGCGCCATAGGCGCCCAACAGCATGACACCTTCCACGCCCAGGTTTATCACGCCGGAGGTTTGGGCGAAGGTCTCGCCGATGGCTGCATACAGAAAGGGGGTGGCCAAACGAATCATGGAGGTCAGAATGCCGGCCGCCACGCCCATGGAAAAGACATCTTTCATGATTTCTCCTCCTTGTTTTGAACACCCATTCTGCGGCGGGCCGCCCAACGTCGTGACCAAAGCGCCGCCCCCGAAACGAACAACACCACCAGGCCCAGAATGGCATTGATCAGGGAAGAAGGTACCTGTACGGCACGCTGCATTTCATTTGCGCCTACAAGCAATCCGCCGAACAAAATCGAAGCGGGGATCAAACCCAACGGATGAAGTCCGCCCAACAAGGCGGCGACGATACCGGTAAAACCATATCCGCTCGTGATGCCATCCAATAGACGATGCTGCACACCCATGATTTCGATCGCACCCGCCAGGCCTGCAAAGCCGCCTGCCATGGTCATCGCAAACGCTTGATAGAAAGGCACGTTGATGCCTGAATAACGTGAAGCGTCCGGGTTCAAACCAACTGCGCGAATGCGATACCCAATCGTGGTACGCCACAAAAAGAAGTAAACCGCAATCGCCAGCACCAATGCCAAAATCGCTCCGGCATGTAAAAGGGTCTGCGGAACCAGGCGAGGCAAAGTGGCTTGCTGAGGGATTCGAGCGGATTGTGCGAGGAACGTTCCTGCCGCAATCCCGGACGGGTCCATCATCGGGCCGCGGATCAGCAGATACATAAATTGCAGGGCAATGGAGTTCATCATGATCGTGCTCAGGATTTCATTGACGTTCAAGCGGGCTTTGAGAATGCCTGGTACAAATCCCCATATCGCGCCTGCGACAAAGCCAAGGATCAAAGTAATTGGGATAAGCAGCCAGCCGGGCCACGTGCTAAATGTCAGAGGGAACCAGGTCGCCGCAATCGCGCCGAGGATGATCTGTCCCTCGCCGCCGATATTGATCACATTCGCTCGAAACGCAATACAGATTCCCAGTCCAACCAGCAGCAACGGGGTCGCTTTCACCAGCGATTGCGTGATGCCGGAAACGCTTCCGACTGCGCCGTTGACCATTGCCGCATAAGCGGAAATTGGATTCGCCCCCAAAATTACAAGCATCAATGCACCGACCAAAAGGGCGGCTACGACTCCCGCCAATGGGACCACCAGATTCAAAACAACCTTGCTCCAGTCAAAAACCGAACGATGACGGAGGGAAGAAGGTTTATCGACTGTGTTCCTGGCCTGCATAACTTTTCTCCAATGCAAAAATGAAATTTCAGTCGCCGATAAAGTTTGCGTTTACTGCGCCGACCAAAGTTATGGTCATGAGAAACAATTACTTTCCAATTCGTCGAATAACATGGAAATCAAAAAAATCCGATATAAACTTGCTGACCGAATAGTCCACCACCAAATTATCGTGCGTAAACAACTTGGCCTCCATCTTCAACAAGGGAGTCTTGCGGGGGACATTCAAAGCCAGGGCCAGGGCGCCATCCGCCGCGATCGCCGCCAACCTGGTGAAGGAGAACGTCAGAGCGGGCTGCCCGCGCTTCAGAAAGATGTCGAGTACAGAGCCATGAAATTCCGCGTCGAGGTCATCTTTCCGCATGAATTTTACAGGCAAAACATCCAGCAAATGTGCCACCGGTTTGGCGTCCACCAGAATGATGCGCGCCACGGATAGAATTTTTTTGCCCGGATCGCATCCCAATTCGGAAGCCTCCGCCGAAGTCGCTTCCCGCTCTTCGATCCCGGCCTTACCCATCTCCGTCTTCAAGCCTTTGCGGCGGGCAATATGTTCGATGCTTTCGAGCACCTCCAAACCGCTGTCGAGCCGGCTCTGATACGAGGGCGAAATATAGGTACCCAATCCGTGTTTGCGGACGATCAATCCTTCTATTTCCAATTTGTAGAGTGCTTCCCGCAAGGTCGGACGCGAGATTCCCAATTGCTGTGCAAAAGTCCCCTCCGGCGGTAACTTCTGTCCCGGTTGATAGGCGCCGCTTTGGATCAGGTCGCGCAAATAGAATTGGGCCTGATTATGGAGAGGCTCATTGGTAGTCTTAATCCGTCTCAATTCAGAAACCATACTACCTTCATAGCGGCAAAGTAGAGGTCAGACCTCTGATGACCACCCTACTATATCAAATTTTCAGTCGAAAAGCATGTGTCATTTGTCATATTCGCGGCAGGCGGAGCCGGAACCAAAGGCAAATGTGCAGGTGGCAAAAGAAAATCATCCGCGGTTCTGACGCCTGTTTTCAGATCTGCGGATGAAGGAAATGTTTATGGGAAGGATCTTTTTTTACCGAAGATCAGCCTCCACAATCATACAGAGTAATTTGCATGTTTCCGCCGGGGCCCTGCCCAAAGCTTTGTCCGTTTGCCGGATTATTTGCACCGGCATGCGTCCCATCGGGCGCGCCTGCATTCTGCGTCGTGGTATCGAAGCCTTGAACAACTTTGCACGAAGAAGCCGCCCAACTCGCGATATCACTTTGACCGCCATTCGGACCACCGCCTCCGCCATAGTAAATAAATCGGAGTTCACCATTCTTTATCAGGTTTTCCAAATCGCTTACACTGACCACAGAATCCATCCCATTGAATCCGCCAAGATACAAAACGGGGCGGCCGCTGGCAAGCACATAGTCCGCGCCTTGCATTGAACTGGGGACCGCCATCAGATATTTCATGCCCTGCGTATTCCGCTGAAGATAACTCAGCAGCGCATCGTTGACCTGCAACCCGCCGCCGTTGGCGGGGCCGGACGAATTGCCGCCATACGCCGCCGGCAGGGATTGATTCGAGCTGGTATTCAAATTCGTCAGCGCCGACCAAATGCCGGGCGTAATCAACATGGCTGTGATGACAAAGGCAAATCCAAAGATCGCGCTCAGTCCGCGCCGATGGGTAAAGGCGGCGATCAACAGCACCGCAATACCAACGACAAACAGCATAATCGTGGCGGACATCCACCAGATATTTTGTACGAACGATTGGGCGGTAAAGAATTCAAAGGCAAGCGTAACACCCGCGCTCAACGTCAACAGACCCGCGGCGATCCAGAAATATTTCTCTCCAAGTTTCCATAACTGGACTGCGCCTATCGCTACCAAGGCAGCCAGCGGTGCGGCCATGATGGACAAATAATACTCGTGGAAGAAGCCGGCGATACTGAAGAACACTGCGGTCGTCAACAACCACCCGCCCCACAGCACTAACGCCTGATGTTTCGGTTCGATTGGCCAGCGCAAGCGCGCGCCGAACAGAAGGAGCAGCGCCGCAAAAATTCCGAACGGCAACAACCAGCTCATTTCCTTGCTCAACGGCGCGGTGAACAAGCGCCATACTCCCGCCTGGCCGATGTTGAATCCACCGGGGCCGCCGTTGCCCGGCCCGCCGCCTTGCGGAGGGAAGCCGCCACCTTGCTGGACGTTTGGTGCAAATCCATTTCCATTCAAAGGAGGCCGCATGGACGGGAATCCGTTATTCATCCCGTTCGGAGGAGGAAGAGCGCCGTTCGGTCTCTGAACTTGAGCGGGTGCGCCGCCATTAGCCGGACCATTACCCGGGCCGGGTCCACCCATCCCCAACAGACGGTTGACTCCGTTATATCCAAAGATCAGGCTCATTTCGCTGTTGTCGCCGCTGCTGCCAATATACGGCCGCTGACTCGCGGGCGTCAAATCCACGGCAACTGCCCACGAAAACGCGATGACCGCCAACAGAACAGATGCGAGGCCGAGTTTCCAAACCTTGTTCCAAATCTTTTCTTTTGCGCCCAGGAAATAAAGTGCATAAAAAGCAGGCAAGGGCAAAAAAGCCTCCATCATCTTGATATTGAAGCCAATGCCGACCAACGCACCGCCGATCAAAAGATAACGAAATTTGCTCGTTTCAGTTGCCTTGATAAACGCCCACGCGGCCAGGAGCAATGTAAAGATGAGCAGACTGTCCATCGTATTGTTGCGGTCCGTGGCGATGACAATTGGTGTAAGGGCCAAGGCCAACGCGGCCAACAAACCGGCGACGATTCCAAAAGATCGCTTCACCAAGTAATAAAGGAGAATCACAGAAAAGATGCCGGCCAGGATCTCAGGCAGCACAACGCTGAATCCGCTCACGCCGAGGAAATACGCCGAGATGGTCTCGATCCACAAACCCAGCGGCGGCTTGTCCACTGTAACCGAACCGCCCGGTTCTGCAGCCACGAAGAAGAAATTATGCCAGGATTGCAGCATACTTTTCACCGCGGCGGTGTAATAGTGATTGGCAAGCCCAATCGAATCGATATTGGCGAAGAGCAATACCGCGGCTAAAATGACAATTGCACTCAAGCCAATCCATTCGAGCAGGCGCTCGCGCGAAATGCGGTGCGCTTCCACCGATGAAATCGTTGACGTAAATGTTCGTTGAAACGGTAATCTCATTTTCACTATCTCCAATTTGTATAAGGTTATTAACTCAGCTTACGCAGTGCGTTGCACCAGACGGACTAGGTGATCCGTAAAAGGACGCACTCTCTTGTAGATGAGTTGAGGTTGCCATGCTTCGCTCGCAATGACATATTCAAAGATTAAGTTTGTGTGCACAGTCTACAAATCGAAATTGTGAGGCCGCCAAAAAATAGTTGAGAAAATGTTGAGAACAGGATATCCTTCACAGCAAATTCTCAACTTGTTCGTATAAGATACAGGAGTCCGAAGTCTCTGACTTCGGCGCAAAATCTGGAGATTTTGCATTCCGTTTACAAAAGACGGTATGATTGGAAATTGGTACCATGCAAACTGTGTTGATTGTCGATGACGATGAAAAGCTTCTCAAAATGCTGCAGCGCACCTTGACGTATGAAGGCTTGCAAGTCTTCACCGCCGCGGATGGCGAGAAGGCGCTGAACCAAGCCGACGCTTGCAAGCCGGACTTGTTGATCGTCGATTGGATGATGCCAAAGATGGATGGTCTGACCGTTGTGGAGGAATTGCGCGCGGAAAAGAATCCGGCGATGATTTTGATGTTGACGGCGCGCGACGCCATCGAGAACCGCGTCGAGGGCCTGCAAAGCGGTGCGGACGATTATCTGGTCAAGCCGTTTGCGCCGGCAGAACTCGTGGCACGCGTTCATGCTTTATTAAGGCGCACCGACTCAAAGTCGGAGAAAGAGGCGCTCGAATTTTCCGGCGTGAGACTCGACCCAAGCACGCGCGAAGTCTACGTTGGTGAACATCTGATCGAGCTGACCAAAACCGAATTCGACTTATTGGAATTCTTCATGCGGCATCCGCGTCAGGTTCTCGAACGCGCCCAAATCCTGACGAATGTATGGGGCTATGATTTCGGCGGCGAAGATAATGTGCTCGAAGTCTATGTAGGTTACCTGCGCAGGAAGACGGAAGCGGGCGGCCATCCGCGTTTAATCCAAACCGTGCGCGGCATCGGTTATGTTTTGCGCGAGGAACGGGAGGAATAATGTCCATTCGCCTGCGGCTGACCCTGCTCTACAGCGCCATTCTGGCGTTGACCCTGATCGTATTTGGAACCGCGCTCTATACCATTCAAGCGCAGGAAACGATGAACGCCCTGCAGGCAAACCTGGCGCATAGCGGCGATGGATTAGCACAATCGATTCTTAACAACTATTTGAATCCAAATCCGAATCCGCCTCCCAAGCCACAGGGACCGCCACCTGTTCCCATCGAAACACTTTCAGGCGATCAGGCCTTCAACCAAGTGCGTGAACGCCTCATCGTGCGCGTGCTCGATACCAACGGCAATTTGGTTGCCAGCCCATTTGCAGGACAGGAACAGGATAGTTTGGCGCAGCCCCTGCCGCTCAGCGCGCAAGGCTTGCAAGCCTTGAAGAACAAACAGGTTTGGTGGGAAACTTCCACGTCAACCGGCGATCATTTGTTGATCCACGATATTCCCGTGGTCTATCAGGGCAATGTAACCTTCATCGTCCAGGTGGCGCAATCGCTCTCGCAGCGTGATCAATCCCTGGCAGCATTGGGCAGCACGCTCATCATCGCCAGTCTGTTGACCATCCTGATCGCATTCGGCATCGGCTGGATGCTCGCTGGCATCACACTGCGACCCATTCATCACATTACGCAAACCGCACAAATCATCGGCAACGAAAGCGACTTCACGCGCCGCGTCGATTACAAAGGACCCAACGACGAGATTGGGCAACTGGCCAGCACCTTCAATTCGATGCTGGGACGCTTGCACGACGCCTATCAAGGCGTGAGCCGCGCATTGAAGATGCAGCGCGATTTCGTGGCGGACGTCTCGCACGAACTGCGCACACCACTGACAACCATCCGCGGCAACCTGGAATTATTGCGGCGCGAGCCTCCGATTCCACTTGGCGAACAATCCGAAGTCTTATCCGACGTGGTGGATGAGAGCGATCGCCTGATCCGACTGGTGAACAACCTGTTGATTCTGGCGCGCGCCGACGCCGGTCAAAGTTTGACGCGGGAAACCCTTTCTATCCGAGAAGTCATCGATGAAGTCTGCAAGCAAGCCCAGCAATTAGACCGCCAGCGGGAGATCGTCAAAGATGTTCAGGCTATCTCCATGGTCGGCGACCGCGACGCGCTCAAACAAGTTCTCCTGATACTATTGGACAACGCCATCAAATATACGACCGAAGAAATTACAATTTCCGCCAAAGCATCTGAACATCAAGCCTTGATTTCGGTGATCGATAAAGGGCCGGGTATCCCACCGGAAAAACTCGGGCACGTGTTCGATCGTTTTTATCGCGGCGAATCGACCTCGAAGGCACAGGGCTTCGGATTGGGTCTGCCGATTGCCAAGGCGTTGATCGAAGGACAAGGTGGAAAAATCGAAATCCAAAGCGAACAAAACGCAGGCACCACCGTGAGCTTTATGCTGCCGCTGAGGGCCTCCTCATAAATCTCTCATCCTATCAAACTGTCATTAAGCAATACCATACCTATTTCAATCCGCGCTAAAATCAAGTTATGCGTTGGATATCCAAACATGCAGTACGAAATTTGAGAGCCATTGTTTTGGCAGTCTTCGTACTGCTTATTGGACTATTGATCTACATCTTCTGGAATTTGCCGTCCGTCAATTCCTTGCCATCCAATTTGGAAACGCCCAGCATCCGCATCACGGATCGAAACGGGCGTTTGCTTTACGATATTCTGCCAAGACAAGGCGGACGGCACGCCGTTCTCTCCCCCAGCGAGATGCCATCCTGTATCAAAGAAGCCACGATCGCCGTGGAAGACAAAACCTTTTACAGCAATCCCGGTATCGACTTCGGCGGAATCCTGCGCGCCTTGTGGATCGATATACGCGGCGGTGAAGTGATTGCCGGAGGCAGCACCATTACCCAGCAAGTGGCGCGCAACTTGTTATTGAGTCAGAACGAACGCAATGAAATCTCTTTGCGCCGCAAACTGCGCGAGGCGGTTTTGGCTTGGGAGTTGACTCGCAAACTATCGAAGGATGACATCCTCGCCCTGTATCTCAATCAAGTCAATTATGGCGGCATGGCATATGGCATCCAGGCCGCGTCTCAAACCTATTTTGGAAAAGATGCGAGCGATCTGATCCTTCCCGAATGCGCCCTGTTGGCTGGCCTTCCGCAAGCGCCGGGAATTTATGATCCGTTTACCAATCCTGATCTGGCAAAACAGCGCCAGCACATCGTGTTGGGCTTGATGGAGTCCCAAGGTTATATCACGCACGGACAACGTCTGGAGGCCGAGTCTGCACCGTTGAGTTATAACCCGTCACCGTATCCAATCGAAGCGCCGCATTTCATTTGGATAGTCAAAGATCAACTCGACCAAATATTTGCATCCGGAAAATTGAATCCGAATCAGAGCTTGGTCGTGCGCACCACACTCGATTTAAACGACCAGCAGCTTGCCGAACAGATCGTGAGGCGCCGCATCGAGGCGTTCAAGCCTCAGCCCGGCCAAATCGATCACAACGTCAGGAATGCTGCGCTGGTGATTCTCGATCCACAGGATGGCGAAATCCTTGGGCTGGTCGGCAGCGCAAATTACTTCGATGCATCCATCGATGGCGCCATTGATATGGCAACCTCGCCGCGTCAAACCGGCTCTGCCTTCAAGCCATTCATCTATGCGCTGGCACTGGATCCGAATCAACCTGACCCGTGGACGGCCGCGACTTCCATCCTAGACGTGACCACCACCTTCATCACCCACAATGGCCAGCCATACACGCCACAGGATTACGATAGACGCGAACACGGTCCGGTTTCCATGCGTGAGGCGCTGGCCTCATCGCTCAACATCCCCGCCGTGAAAACCCTCCAAAAAGTTGGAATCGAAAATACGATCAATCTCGCCAAGCGTCTCGGAATCACATCGCTTGGCGATCCGCAGAATTACGACCTGTCCCTGGTGCTGGGCGGCGGCGAGATCAGCCTGCTTCAATTGACCACCGCATACGCCAGTTTAGCCAACGGCGGATATTACACGGGAAATTCGTCGATCCTCGATATCCGCGATGCCAGCGGGAACATCCTCTACACGCAGAAAAAGACACCGCCGGTTCAAGTCTTCGATCCGCGCGTGGCCTGGCTCATCAGCGATATCCTCCGCGACGACCGCGCCCGTCAAATCGGCTTCGGCCTCAACAGCACCTTGAAGATCGATCACACTGCCGCGGTCAAAACGGGGACAACGACCAACTTCGACGACAATTGGACAATCGGCTACACGCCTAGCCTACTAGTCGGCGTTTGGGTGGGCAACAGCAATTATGAAGCCATGCACGATGTCAGCGGCGTCACCGGCGCGGCGCCAATTTGGAACGAAACCATGCGCGCTTTGCTGGCAGGTAAACCGAATCAACCTTTCATCCGACCCGATGGGCTGCAGCAAGTAACTGTGTGCAGTCTTTCAGGCCTATTGCCGACTCCGGCCTGCCCTTACACACGCCCGGAGTGGTTCATTGACGGCACAGCGCCCACACAAACCGATACCTATTACCAGCAGGTTTGGATCGACGCGCTGACAAATTCACTCGCCAACGAGCTTACGCCAGCGGACAGGCGCAAATCCATCACTGTGTTGAATCTGCCGCCTGAAGCACAAGCTTGGGCACGGGCACAAGGATTGCCATTGGTAACAGACTATCAACAAAACGCAAACACGCAAAACGCAAACACGCAAAACGCAAAAATACAAAACGCAAATGGGCTGATGTTGGTTTCCCCGACTCCCAATACCACGTATCGCATCACGCCTGACCTGAATTTATCCGCACAACAACTTTCTGTGGAAGCGGCGGCTAATCAGGGTTTTGCAAAGATAAGGATTTTTATGGATGGAAATGTGTTGGCAACATTTTCAAAGCCTCCCTACCAAACATGGTGGACATTATCAGCAGGCAATCATAGTTTTTGGGCGGAGGGGACCGATGCAAATGGCAATGTTCTGAAAAGCGAGGTTGTGACAATTACTGTCCAATCACAGTGAAGTGAAATCCAGCAAGTAGGACAGATAATTGTCATCGGTTCATTCGCCAACGGTATGCAGCAATGCCATGTTGGGCGGTCGTACCGCGCCAACCGGAAATCCGCACACCAACACAACCTGATCGCCCGATTGCACCACATCCGATCGCATCAAGGCCGAATCCACATAGCCCATCATCTCTTCCAGCGAATGCGCAAACGGAACCTGATATGGATTCACGCCCCACAAAAACGCCAGGCGCCGCCAGGTATCCAGCGTTGGAGTAAAGGCCATGATGGGAACACGCGGGCGAATCTTGGAAGTCAACCATGCCGTCTGGCCGCGCATCGTAAAACAGGCAATCGCCGTCACGTTTTTATCGGTGGCAAGTGCCTGTGCGGCGCGCGCCATCGACGCCGTATCGCTGGTGGTGAACTCCGCAGTCGGGGCTGCCGCGGCTCCCCATTCCATAAAATGACCTTCGGCCTCGCGAACGATTCGATCCATCATTTGAACTGCTTCCAAGGGATATTTACCCGAAGCCGATTCCGCTGACAGCATGACCGCGTCGGTTCCGTCGAAGATGGCATTCGCCACATCCGAAGCTTCGGCGCGCGTGGGAAGCGGGTTGCTGATCATCGACTCCAACATCTGTGTGGCAGTGATCACAAGCTTGCCACGCGCGTTTGCGGCGCGGATGATCTTCTTATGCAAAGCCGGCACGCGCTCCGGCGGAAGCTCCACACCAAGGTCGCCGCGCGCCACCATCACACCGTCCACCAACTCAAGAATCGAATCGAGGTTCTCCATCGCTTCCGGCTTTTCGAGTTTTGCAATCAATAACGGCTGGCGTTTGTCATTCGAGAAGCGCTCCATGGCGTAACGGACTTTCTTCACATCCTCCGCCGAGCGCACGAACGAGATCGCCACCGCGTCCACATCGTGCGCCATACCAAATTTCAAATCGTCCTGGTCTTTCTCCGTAAAACCCGGAATGCGCAGATGGATGCCCGGCAAGTTGATGCCTTTGTGCGATGAGAGCGGCCCGCCGACAACCACACATGCCGTCAGCGAGCGTTCCTTAACGGAAACAACTTCCAGAGTCAGACGTCCATCATCGAGCAGGAGCCGTTCGGAGGTCCGGACAGAATCGAAGAGCTGGCGGAAGTCCACCGGTATCTTCTGTCCATCCTCCTCAGGCGGCGGTGTCCCAGCTGCATAAAGCTGGACGATCTCTCCTTCGGAAAGTTGGAGCGGTGCAGGCAATTCGCCCACACGGATCTTTGGACCTTGTAAATCCTGCAGGATGCCTACCGGCTGGTTCAATTTATCCGAAATATGGCGGACGGCTTCGATGCACGCTGCATGTTCCTCATGCGTGCCGTGTGAAAAATTCAGGCGCGCCACATTCACCCCGGCCTGGATCAACTTTTCCAATGTCCCTTTCTCCTCACTGGCAGGGCCAATGGTTGCAACAATTTTTGCTTTTCGATTCATGATTCGCCTTTCAACCAAATTAAACAATGACGTACGATGCCTTGGGCAGGCTGGTGAAGTAAACGCAATAATCTCATGTAACGAGCAGCACGAAACTCCGGCCTCGCAAAACAAAGCAATGATTACACGACAAGTCGCCCCGCGTCAATGTAACGTACAGCGATGATTATAACAACCTGAACAAGGCAAAGGCACAGGGAATAGACCATCCCTGTGCCACTGCCACAAAATTCAACATCGAACTAGATATAACACAACTCTTTCGCTTGTTTTTCCAAATCTTTACGGAAATCAGGATGGGCAATCCTGATAAGCTCCCGGCTGCGCTGACGGATCGTTTTTCCATACAAATTGGCCACACCGTACTCGGTCACAATATAATGAACGTGATTGCGTCCCGTGACCACGCCTGCCCCTTGTTTCAGCATCGGGACAATGCGGCTGAGTATCGTACCATCGCGCAAGGTCGTTGTACTTGGCAGCGCGATGATCGGCACTCCGTCTTTGGAGCGTGAGGCGCCATAAATGAAATCGAGCTGGCCGCCGATGCCGCTATATAATTTCGGGCCAATGCTATCGGCGCAGACCTGCCCGGTCAGGTCCACTTCGATCGCGGAGTTGATCGCCACCATGCGGTCATTCTGTGCGATTACAAACGGATCGTTGATAAATTCGGTACGATGCAGTTCGATGAGCGGATTGTCATCCACCCATTTGTAGAGCCTCTGCGTGCCGAGGATGAATCCGGCTACAATCTTTCCCGGGAGCAAACTCTTGCGCGCGCTGGTCAGCACGCCGCGATCCACAAGTTCGATCACACCATCCGAAAAAAGTTCGGTATGGACACCGAGGTCTTTTTTGTCGAACAGATATTTCAACACGGCATCCGGGATGGCGCCAATGCCCATCTGCATCGTGGCCCCATCGGGAATCAAGTCCGCAATATAACCCGCGATTTTCTCGATCACTGCCGATTCGCCATCTTCCGACATCGCCATTTCAGGGATGGGATAATCGACCGGCACGATGTAATTCAGCTTGCTGACATGCAGGAACGAATCACCCAGCGTGCGCGGCATCTGCTCGTTCACTTCGGCGACGATGATCTTGGCCGACTCTGCCGGAGATTTGGTCAGCCCAACTTCCACGCCCAAACTACAGAAACCATGCTCGTCTGGAAGCGATACATGAACAAAGGCCACATCGACGGGGAGAATATTATTCTTGAACAACAACGGAAATTCAGAGAGCAATACAGGCGTAAAGTCGGCGCGGCACTCCTGCACTGCCTTGCGGACATTCGGGCTGATGAACATGGTGTTGACCCGCAGGTGCTCTTCCATGCCGGGCTTGACGTAATCCGCCGGGCCAATCGTCAGCGCCTGGCAAATCTCCACGCCTCGAAGTTTCGGAGCGTACTCCGCCAGCGCACCGAGGGTCTTTTGGGGCACCGAAACGTTCCCGGTCATAAAGATGCGGTTGCCCGATTTCACCACCTTGACGGCTTCCTGTGCGCTGACGATGCGGGATTTATATTGATCAGTCCAAGCCATCTTCCACCTCCCCCTGAAGCGTCAGGCGTGAAAGATGGCGGTACTTTCCATCGTGAGTGTTGACAGCCGTTTCAAGCGCTGGATTCTTGAGAATTCCCTCTACACCGCCTCCGGCCATTTCCATAATATACCCCATGGCACTGTTAACAAATGCATGGGTAGCGGTACGTGCGACTGCGCCGGGGATGTTCGGAACGCAATAATGCAGCATGCCTTCATCGATGTATACAGGATGATCATGCGTTGATGGCCGCGACGTCTCGATGCATCCGCCTTCGTCGATGCTGACATCCATAACAACGGAACGCGGCTTCATCGAACGCACCATCTCACGCGTGACCAGCAGCGGGGAACGCTGACCCGGCACCAGTACCGCGCCGACCAGCACATCCGCATACGCAACCGAGCGCTCGAGATTCCGTTTGGTTGAAGAAAGCGTCACAATATTCGGGTATCGATCCCAAAGTTTCTGCAGCGCGGCAAAACTGCGATCGATCACGGTCACATGGGCGCCCATGCTCAGGAACATCTGTGCCGCAGAGGTGCCGACCACTCCCGCACCGAGGATCACGGCCTCCGCGGGAGGGACTCCCGGTACGCCGCCCATCAAAATTCCTTTGCCGCCCCAATTATTCTGAAGCAGGCGCGCCGCGATCTGCGCCGCCATCGCACCGCCGATCTGGCTGAACGGCCTCAACACCGGAAGGCTTCCATCCGGCGCTGTGATCTGTTCATAGGCAAGTGACGTGACTTTCTTCTCCAGCAGAACATCGATCTTGTCCTGCCGCGCCGAAGCCAGATGCAGAAGACCTGCCAGGATGGTCTCTGGTCGGATCCAATCCAATTCCTCCTTCAACGGCCGTGAGACTTTCAGCAACAGGTCGGCGCGGCCATAAGCTTCTTCGCCCGAATAGACCAAATGCGCCCCGGCCTTTTCGTACTCTGTGTCACTGAATCCCGCGCCCAAACCCGCCTCATGCTCGATATAAACCGTATGACCATTTTGCGTGAGCATTTCCACACCTGCAGGCGAAAGCCCCACGCGGAACTCGAACGGCCGCCTTTCTTTTGGTATTCCAATGTCCATACTGCCTCCGAATATAAGACCCTAAGGGTTTTAAAAACCCTTAGGGTCTAAAGTTTATTTCATATTGAGCGCTTCACGAATGGATGGAAGCGCCCAATCAATTTCATTCTTCTCGATGATCAACGGCGGCGCAAAACGAATTACATTTTCATGTGTCTCTTTTGCAAGGATGCCCCTCTGCTGCATCGCCTCACAGAAACGCCGCGCCCCGCCTGCTGACGGTTTCAACTCAACGCCGATCAGCAAACCTTTGCCGCGCACTTCCTTCACATGCGGACTCGGAATCTCGGCTAATTGCTCCATGAAATAGGTTCCCATCTCGCCTGCGCGTTGAACCAGGTGTTCATCGCGAATCACCGCCAGTGCGGCACGCGCCACCGCCGCCGCCAATGGACTGCCTCCGAAGGTCGAGCCATGTTCGCCGGATGTGAACAAACCGAGGAGCTGTTTATCCGCAAGAATGGCGGAGACCGGATAAAATCCGCCGCTCAAGGCTTTGCCGACAATCGTAATATCCGGCCGGACATTTTCATATTCACATGCGAATAATTTTCCGGTACGCGCCAAGCCCGTTTGAATTTCATCGGCAATGAACAAGACATTATTCTTTTTACAAAGCTCGGAAACTTTTTTGAGATAACCCGCAGGCGGAATGATGACTCCACCTTCGCCTTGAATCGGTTCGAGCAAAACTGCCGCTGTATTTTCGTTGATCGCCTTTTCCACCGCCGAGGCATCGCCGTAAGGCACGGTGAGAAATCCGGGCGTGAATGGACCGAAGTCGTCGCGGTACAAAGGCTCGGTCGAGAAAGAGACGATGGTGGTCGTGCGCCCGTGGAAATTTCCCTGTGCAGTGATAATCTCAGCTCGATGACGCGGCACGCCTTTGACTCGATACGCCCATTTACGCGCCAGCTTGATGGCGGTCTCGACCGCTTCCGCGCCGGAATTCATCGGCAGGGACATCTCGTAGCCAGTCATCTCCGATAGCTCTTTATAGAGAAGCGGCAGTTGGTCGTTGCGGAAAGCGCGCGAGGTGAGGGTCAATTTCCTGGCTTGTTCCATCAACGCATTCAAAATCTTCGGATGAACATGGCCCTGGTTGAGCGCCGAATAAGCCGATAAACAATCCAAATATTTTTTGCCGTCCACGTCATAGACCCACACACCTTCGCCGCGTTCGATGACCACGTCCAGCGGATGATAATTGTGTGCGCCGTATTCGTCTTCTAAAGCTATGTAATCTTTTGTATTCATGAATCTGCCTTTATCAATTCGGCGGTCGAGTAAATTCGAGTGAAGCGAGAATCATATCGAGACCACCATTTTCAAGTTTTGATTCTCCTGTGACAGGTGGTTTCGATACTTAACCACCGCGATTCCTTATGCAACTCCAAACAACCTCGCCAGAATCGCTTTCTGCGCGTGCAGACGATTATGCGCCTGCGGGAAGATCACCGAGTGCGGGCCATCCGCGACTTCGTCCGTCAACTCATGGTTGCGATGAGCGGGCAGGCAGTGCATCACGATCACATCCTTATCCGCCTCGCTGACCAACTGCGCGTTGACCTGATATGGCGGGAAAACTTTTTCTCGCTTGGTGGCTTCTTCCTCCTGTCCCATCGAAGTCCATGTATCGGTATAAATGACTTGCGCCTTTTTGACCGCTTCGTGCGGATCGCGCAAGAAGTTCAGTTTGCTTCCGCTTTTCTTGGCGATATGCTGCGCAACCTCGACCGCTTTGGGATTCAAATCATATCCTTCGGGACTGGCCAACGTGAAGTTCCAGCCGAGTTTCGCCGAGACGTGCATCATCGAAACCGCGACGTTATTTCCATCGCCAACGAACACCACGTTCAAGCCCTTGGACTTCTTGCCGAACTTCTCCCGAATAGTGAGCGCGTCCGCCATGCCCTGGCAGGGATGGTTGTAATCGCTCAGCCCGTTGATAACCGGAATCTCCGACCACTTCGCCAGTTCCAGAACATGCTCGTGGGCGAAGACGCGCGCCATCAGTGCATCCACGTAGCCGGAAAGCACGCGTGCCACGTCCGCAATCGACTCGCGTTGGCCCAGCCCGATCTCGTTCGGCGAGAGATACAGAGCATCGCCGCCGCAGTGGCGCATGGCCATATCGAACGAGACGCGCGTCCGCAGGCTGGGCTTCTGAAAGATCATGCCCAGCACCTTGCCCTTGAAAATCTTCTTGTTGCCCTTCTTGAAATGTTCCTTCTTTAGATCAATTGCCAACTCCAGCAGTTCCTGCACCCGCTTGGACGATAAATCTGAAATTGCGAGAAAATCTCTCATAGCCGGCTCCTCTGCCAAGTATAGTGGTATAGCCCTATTGTAACCCGTCTCAAT
>JBJKOR010000034.1:0-2772 GCA_046707185.1 Anaerolineales bacterium
GACGAACCATACCGGTCGAGGCTGCGGCATAAGGCTGGAGTCGACGGTGGTCAGCCAGATAAAATATTCCTCGTCAATGTGGCGCTTGACGATTTGTCCAAACTCAGAAGTGAAATCGATCATAGGACCTCCAATCTGACAAAGGAATCTGTTTGTCCCTTCAGTTGCCTTTAAAGTCATAACCAAGTTCGATCATGTCATTCCGAGCCGCGAAGCGGCGGAGAATCTCGCTGGTCAATCAGAATGACACAATTAAAGCATGTACTAAAAAGCGCTAACTGAATATCGTTTTGATCTTCTTAAATTTTGTCAGGAACACTTGCAGTGAAAAATGTCCTGTGCGGCGATTTGCAAAGGCATTCATAAATTCAACGGCCTGACCGGTATTTTTGATGTGGGCAATGCGTTCCTCGTCTCTCACCGACTGAAATAGATCTTCTGCTTTCTTCAAAAGATTTTCATCGCGTTCGATTTGAAGCGCGTCGTCATAACCGGCTGCGAAGAATAGCATCGCTCGTTGAAGATCATTGAGCGGCTCCTCGCGCACGTTCTCCGGGATTTTATAGAGCCGCGGCTTGATGACCGGAGAATCGCTGCGCGGAGTTTTGGCGTTCAACACTTTCTCGAAACTGCTTGCATTGCGGTCGCGTTCTGTCAACGGATCGAGATCCCAGCGTTTGCAAACTGTTCGGATGATGGAGGTGTGATCGTATATGTCGCTGATGATGGTGCCTTTTCTAATGTAGGGCGAGATCATCACGGTCGGTACGCGCACGCCGAGACGATCGAATTCGAAATCATATTGACCAGCCGGTCGATTTGGATCAGGCGGGATGGCAGCGGGCGGTGAAACGTGGTCGTAACACCCGCCATGTTCATCATAGGTGATGATGAACAACGTGTGTTCCCAATTCTTTCCATGTCGTAGGGCTTGATAAATCCGATTGATCAGTAATTCGCCAGCCAATACGGATGACGTGCCGAACACCGCCACGTCCGCCGGCGGGTGTTCGTCGTTGTGGTCGATGAGCAGACGCGGCTCGATGAATGCATAACTCGGCAGGGTCCCTTTCGCCGCGTCTTCCTCGAAATCTTCCATGTATTTGAAATTGCTGTCGTAATCAGTCCATAATTTACGATGGAGAAGTCCGGTGATCGAGACCACGTCCAGTTTATCGTAATAGACTTTCCACGTGAGATTGGGATCGTGCTTTTCTTCGATGCGGTTGTAGATTGTCTTCGAATCGTAAAGCAGCCAGTTGTAGTATGGCGCATTGGTCACCGCGCCGGTTGAAGTCGCGGCATGAACGAAGGACCGGTTGCAAAACGTCTGGCTTGGCACCGAGCAATGCCAGGCATCGAACACGGCGTACTCCTTCGCCAGTTTGCTGATGACCGGCACTTGCTTTTCATCGAAGCATTCCATGATGACTTTATATTCATCGTAGGTTGGCATTCGGCCTTGCAGGGCGTCGAAGTTGTCAATGTAATCCGTGACGAATCCTTTCATCGGCGCGCGGCGCGGCAGTTTTCCATTGTCAGGCAGATTGTAAGGCTTTCGATTGAACGGCTTGTAGCGATTTTCGGGTGGATTGACCCTGCCGTAGAGTTGTGTGTTGACGTGATAATATTCCTCACCCGGGTCGGGACTCGGGTTGATCATGTCGCGGCCCTTGCTGACCGGCACGCTTTTTCTGCCTCTGGGCCGCTCGGCATACGGTGGAATTGGATTGGATAATTTTTTCCCCGCTACGCCATTGACTTTTTGCGGCTTGCCGTTTTTCGTTCCCAACCAGCCGAGCATGTTATCGAACGAACGATTCTCGAGCATCAGTACAACAATGTGATCAATTTTTCTAAGATTGGATTTCATGGTGTGTTCCTGTGGAAATTAGTTTGTTCGCGTCGTCAACGTGATGATACCACGTTGCCCCTGCCGTGATAAACTCTAGACATGTCCCAATTCATTGAAGTCCACCGCAACAATTTTACGATCAGCACCGATCCGGCTCGTCTCGATCTGGATGCCACTGCCGATATGCTTTCGCGCTCCTATTGGGCAAGCGGCCGCAAGCGTGAGACCATCGCGAAATCCATTCAGAATTCGCTCGTCTTTGGCCTCTACGATGGGGCGCGACAAATCGGGTTGGCGCGCATTGTCAGTGACTATGCCACCATTGCCTGGTTGTGCGACGTCTTCATTCACGAGGATTATCGCGGTCAGGGCCTTGGCAAATGGTTGATGGAAACCGTGGTTAGCCATCCTGATCTTCAAAATTTGCGCCGTATTCTGCTCGCGACGCGTGATGCACATGGATTGTATGCTCAATATGGCTGGAAGCCATTGAGTTCGCCGGAACGCTGGATGGAAAAGCTCAATGAGTAAAGTGATTCTCAAACCCGGACGCGAGAAATCACTGCTTCGCAAACATCCCTGGATTTTCTCCGGCGCGATCGCGCGGCTAGATGGTGAGATCGACCTTCGACACAGCTTCGCTAGTCAGGACAACGCTTCCGGCGCGACGGTGGACGTGCTCTCCTCAAAGGGCGACTTCCTCGCCCGCGGCGCTCTCACCCCACACTCGCAAATCCGCGTCCGCGTTTGGACCGGTGATGATGAACCTGTTGACGCGGATTTCTTTCGCAAGCGAATTCAATCTGCGGTTGCTCAACGTTCAACCTTAAATCTTCAACGTGCAACCAACGCCACTCGTTTAGTGTACGCCGAATCCGATGGTATCCCCGGCTTGATCGTCGACCGTTATGATGACC
>JBJKOR010000035.1:0-2534 GCA_046707185.1 Anaerolineales bacterium
TTGCCCATGTTCTTCTCGGCGAGAATCAAATATTGGATTCGTCCTTCTTCTTTTTCTTTGATCAAATAATCGCGCACTTCGGCGCACGAACCGTTGTCGAAGACCATCAAGTCGAACGGCAAGCCCGCGTCCTTTCGCATCGACTCCATGCAGGCTTTCAGAACATCCAAGGTCTCGGCGTAGAATCCACTAAGGAACGGGATGTAATTCAACAGCGCGACCGTGATCCGCTGTGGGCGGGCGACGTCTTTGACGAACTTGGCGGGGTTTTGACCTTTACGCATTAATCACCATGCTCCGGTGGTTGAGTAGGGCGAAGCCCGTATCGAAACCACCATTTATACCAAACAAAATATTTTTTGAAACCTGCTGGTTTCGAGGTGCCCCGAAGAACGTGGGGCTACTCAACCAGCGACTTTTACTTGAATATTTTTTGTATCCGCTTCTTCCAACGCTTTGGGCGGGCGACGCTTTCAATCTTATCATCGGGCAGGAAGAAAAAGACCGCGCGCAAGAACAATTCCACGCCGCGTAGGAAGCGAGGATAAGACATCTTCGGGCGCACCAATTTTCCGTCAACGAGTTGATGCGTAGAATCCAAAACCGTGTAACGGATATTGGCTTGTCCGCCTGCGAGACGGATGTTTTCATTCGTATCGGGATGTTCGTAATGCGGTCTCCCATCAGGCAAATGACTGTAATCGTGGCTTTGATGAATAATCATTACCGACGGCGTGCAATCGATGATCGGCCATTTTTCTTTGTGCGCTTCGTAGATCATCCAATTATCCCAACCGGCGCGGCCGATGGCGAAATTGGGAATCTCTTCATAACAAGATTTCGGGAAAAGAAAAAAATCGCTTCCCGCGGGACGATGAAGTTTGCCTTGACCGTAGACAGTTGACCGTAGACGGTTTTGCCAGTCATCCTTGAAATCAATGGATTGAGTTACATCCAAATCCCAGCGCTGACTCAATAAAACGAATTTCTCCTTTTCCTGTGCAACTTGTTTTGCGGCCTCGACAATATCAGACATGAGAATAATATCGGTATTGATAACACACAGCAATTCGTTGTTGCTATTTTGCCGCGTCAACTCAAACATGGACGAAATCAACGGCGTGCCATGGTCGTTGCGTTTCACATTCGGAAAATGCTTTACGTTAAATTCTTTGGCGGCTTCGGATAAGCCTTCTTCATCTCCAAGCAAAATGACTTCGACATCGGGAAGCAGAGTCCACGATTGGATGGCATTGCGTTGGATCATCGCAACATGCGGATCGGTAAAAGGTTTGGGGGCGGAGAAGAGAGTAATCAGTGACATTAATAACCAGCATGTCATTGCGAGGAGCCACGAAGTGGCGACGTGGCAATCTCGACTAACAAGCAAACAGGAGATTGCTTCGCTTGGTCTCGATATGGCGGAAGAACACCGCCTACTCGACCAGCGCTCGCAATGACATCATCGTAACGCGCGCTTATCAATATCTTTCAACGTCTTGTGTTTCACGCCTGCATTGATTTGCATCAACTCAGGTTCATTGTGGACCAAATCCAGAACATCCTTCCACGAAAAATCATCGCGGCCATCGAAATGACTGTAAACCTGCCGCATGAATTCCAAATCTTCGGGCGTGTCCACTGTCCAGCGATAATCACCGAAGTCAATCGTGTGATGAAGCAAAGCAACGTTGAAGCCGCGTGGAGAAATACCGGTTTGCAGTGATCGGTTATCAGTGATCAGTTTTACACCCTCGTAAAAGTAGGGCATCACGTGTTCGCGCTGTTGAGGTTCGGTTGCTTCCTTCCATGCGCGCTCTAACGCCGCGAAGGTGCAAACTTCCGTATCCAAGCCAATCGGGAAAGTGCGGTGAAATGGAGGCGGGAGTCGATTCGCTGCGAAATCGAAGCGACCACTGTCCACTGACGACTGATCACTGATCACTTTCTTTACACAATCATCAATCAAGCCCGGATCGATGACCGGACAATCGGCGGTGATGCGGACGATAATATCCGCTTTGGATTCTTTGGCGGCTTGATAATAACGATCCAGCACATCGTACAGGCTGCCGCGCGTAAACGGGATTCCGCTGAAATCGCAGTATTCGGCGACGGGATCGTCGGAGGAATCCGTCGTCGTGGCGAAAATGGTTTCGTCAACGGTAGCCGCCCGCGAGGTCCGGATGAAGACGCGCTGCAACATCGGCTGTCCGGCAATGTCGGCGAGAATCTTTCCGGGCAGACGCGATGAACCCATCCGTCCTTGAATGATGGCAACGACGCGTGGTTTCACTGCTCAGGCTTGGGAGTTTCCGATGGCGGAGCAGCGGGTGCAGGTTCGGGCTTTTGCAATTCAGCAATCTTGGCTTTATGCTCTTCCAATTCTTTTTCGAGTGAGCTGATGCGCCTGCGTTGGCCGGAGGAACGGAAAGTGTGTTTCACCAGCGATGGCGCGGCAAAGAGCCAGCCAACCAGGATGCCGATGGCCAGCGTCGCCAGCAGCACCAGCGAGAGCGGAACATCTTTTATGC
>JBJKOR010000036.1:0-3389 GCA_046707185.1 Anaerolineales bacterium
TGCGGCGCGCCTCGGCGGGAGTCATCGTCCATATTGGCGAAGTGATTTCCGGCCAGCCAAAAGTCGGCGACAAATGTGTCGCCGAAGTGGATACTGCCCGCCGACACGACATCATGCGCAATCACACCGCCACGCATCTCATGCACGCCGCGCTGCATCAAGTGCTGGGTCCGCATGCCGTACAAGCCGGATCGCTGGTTGCACCGGATCGGCTGCGCTTCGACTTCAATCATCCCGAAGCGATGACGCCAGAACAAATCGAGCGCGTGGAAAAAATCGTCAACGATGCAGTCGCCGCGGATTATGAAGTTACGCCGCGCTTGAAGGCACGCGAAGATGCAATTGCTGAAGGTGCCATGGCTTTGTTTGGCGAGAAATACGGTGAAACAGTCCGCACGATCACGATCATGCCTTCCATGGTCATTCCGGAAGAAGAGGCGATTGCACATCCAACCGCGACGGTCGAACATGAGCCAAAATTCTCGTATGAATTATGCGGTGGCACGCATCTCGAACGCACGTCCGATGTTGGCGCGTTCATCGTCGTCAGCGAAGGATCAGCCGCGGCAGGCGTGCGCCGCATCGAGGCAGTGACCGGACGCGGTGCCTATGAATTGATCGCACGTCGCTTCAAAGCGTTGAAGCAAACCGCTTCGGTGCTGAAGTCCGGTACCGATGAAGTCCCGCAGAAAGTGCAAACACTGGAAGATGAATTGAGCGAAGCCAAGAAAGAGATTGCAGCGCTGCGCACACAACAGGCGCTCTCGACCTTCAACCTTCAACTCGCCAACATCCAAACAGTGAACAGCGTCAACGTGCTTGCAACGGAAATTCCGAACGCGGATGTCGACACCCTGCGCTCGCTGGCCGATAAGTTCCGCGACAAATATCCGAGCAATGGCGCGGCGGTTCTTGCGACAGGCGTAACCGTAATCGCCGTTCTGACCGAAGACCTCGTCAAGCGCGGACTCAAAGCGGGCGATCTCATCACCGCTATTGGCGGGCGCGGCGGTGGACGCCCCAATCTCGCTCAAGGCAGTTTGCCAGACGCGTCGAAGGTCAATGAGGCGCTGAGTAAAGTTGCAAAAGCAGTGGAAGAAAAATTGAAATAGCCAAATTATCAAACCTGACAGGTCTCTTAAGACCTGTCAGGTTTCTATTTTTTTGGAAACGACTAAGATCGGAAGCAATGAGCAATTTGCCGTTGCTTCGTCGCTACGCCCCTCGCAACGACATGTGTCTTAAATTTTAGGCACTCGCATTGTTTTCAAAACCATCCCGCCAAAACCCTCTAGCTTTATCTCATTTGCATTGACAGCATCGATCTTGGACAAGCAAAATAGGCGTGTCCAATTATTTTCCGTCCAGCGAAACGCTTTTTCTTTATCGCCAAAGTTCAAAAGCACAACAACGGAATTCGATCTGTCACTTCTTTTATATCCCAATACGTTATCCGGCAAATTATCAATCCATTCCAAGCTTCCTTCTTGAAGCGCCAATTCTTCGTTCCTGATTTTCATAACCGCGCGAATTGTGTTTAACAAAGAGCCTTCATCGCTGTTTTCTTTTTCGGCGTTCACATCAACATAATTCGGGTGGATTGGCAGCCACGTCTTTTCCGCGGACGAAAAGCCAGCGTTTTTATCCTCGTCCCATTGCATCGGCGTGCGGACTTCATCGCGGTTGATCGTCAAGCCAAGCATATCCAAAACAAAACGAGGAATAAACTTGAATTTATGTGGGATCGGATCGAGGGCGGTTACAAATGGAAGCTTCAAGTTCGTCATGCCGATTTCCTCACCGTAATACATGCACGGCACGCCGCGCACAGTGAGTTGAAGCAAATGCAATAACTTCGCTTTGCGAACATCGTTTCCCAAATGCGAAATGCTTCGAGCACTATCATGATTACTAAAGACGTAAACGGGCATAAACGGATCAGGGAAATGTTTTTCGATGTCCTCGATCAGATCCCGGAAATATTGGGCAGTGAATTTAAAACCCAACATGCCAAAATCGAAGACCAACGTCAAACCATCATTTTGTTCCTCACCCATGAACTTCCGAATCGAATCGCGACCGCCATTGACTTCGCCCAATAAGAGCCGTTCTCCGAACTCATCACAGACGTTTCTCAGCTCTTTTGCGAACTCGTAATTTTCCGGTCGGTTCATCGTATATTGCGGCTTCTGGAAAAAGCCGGAGGGACTGGTCTCGGTTGGAACGAGTTGAAACGAAAATGGATTGTCCCAGAATCTTGCATCTTTATAGATGTAATTGAAGATGTCGAGCCGGAAACCATCCACGCCTTTCCCCAACCAGAAGTGGACGACATCGAACATGGCTTTCTTGACTTCTGGGTTTCGATAATTCAAATCCGGCTGAAATGGCAAAAAGCTTGCCCAGTAATATTGATCTCGCTCTTTGGCATAATGCCAGCCGCTCCCGCCTGTGACGCTTTGCCAGTTATTTGGCTTATCCCGCCACAGATACCAATCCGCTTTGGGGTTATCGCGCGATGAACGCGATTCCTTGAACCACGGATGTTCCGCCGAAGTATGGTTCATCACCATATCGAAAACGATTCTCATGTCGCGACGATGCGTCTCCTCGATTAGTTGCAAGGCATCGCTCAGCGTGCCATATTCGGGCGCGATGACGGTGTAGTTCGAAATATCGTAGCCGAAGTCCGCTTGAGGCGAGGCGAAGAACGGCGAGCACCAGATCGCGTCGAAGCCCAGTTCTTTGATGTAATCCAATTTCTGAATGATTCCTGGAATATCCCCAATCCCATCCCGGTTGCTGTCATAAAACGAGCGCGGGTAAATTTGATAGATGGATGTTTTGTGATACCACGGCAAAGATGACATGAAATGCTCCAAAGTTTGATGTCCGCATTATAGTATTGATTTGACTGATGTTATGCACCGTCCCGAAGGTTTTGGTAAGAGACCTGCCTGAATTGCGAAAGCCTTCGGGACGTTCTGTGAAAGGCGAGTGATCTGAAATGGGATAGTACAAACTTCTCATTCCTAAATGAGATTACATTTCATATAATGGATTCAAAGGAGAACCTATGTCACGCAACTTTAGAATTATATTTGTGTCTATCCTGATTTTGTCTTCGTTCGCCTGCGGGCTGATCTCCAATCCGCTCAACCAGGCGAAAGGGCTGGCATCCACCGCCGAGGCAATGGCGACCTCGGCGCCGGTCTCGACGCTCAAAGCCATCGGCTCAGCCATGCCGCTATCCACGCTGGAAGCGCTGCCGTCTTGGATGCCGGACGTTGGGCAATATCTCTATCCAACGGGGACGCCAGTCAGCAATTGGAATAACATCCCGATCATGTCCCAAGCCACGGCCGGGCAGGAATTCAACAAGAACACGT
>JBJKOR010000037.1:0-1802 GCA_046707185.1 Anaerolineales bacterium
GCGTCGACGCGCGGCGGAAGCGTTCGCAGCCAATGGCTGCGACGCGGATCAAATCTATGTCAACGTACAGGCGCTCTCCGGCGCGCCCGCCAATAACGCCGTCTATCAGGCTTTGATTCCGCTCGGCGAAACCGTCATGGGACTCAACCTTTTGCATGGCGGACATCTCTCACATGGTTCGTCGGTCAATCGCAGCGGTAAATGGTTCAAAGCGGTGCATTACACCGTTGAAGAGAACGAACGTTTCGATTACGAAGCCAACCGCAAGCTGGCACTCGAGACCAAACCAAAACTCATCATCGCCGGTTATTCGTCCTACTCGTGGGTTCCCGATTGGAAGAAGTTCCGTGAGATTGCCGACGAAGTGGGCGCGTATTTCCTCGCCGATATTTCCCATATCGGCGGACTGGTCGCGGCGGGTGTGGTGCCTTCACCGATTGGCATTGCCCATGTGGTTATGTCCACGACGCATAAATCGCTCGACGGCCCGCGCGGTGCGGTGTTGATGACCACCTATCCTGACATTGCCAAAAAGATCGATAAAGCGGTCTTCCCCGGCGAACAGGGCGGACCGCATGTTCATATCTTTGCGGCGTTGGCCCTGACATTCAAACTGGCACGGACAAAGCAATTCAAGAAACTCCAAACCCAAACCATCAGGAACGCGCAGGCGATGGTGGATCAGTTCCAGAAGCGCGGACTGCGCGTCCCGTTCGGCGGTACGGACTGTCACATGCTCAACGTGGATTGCACAACCGTTAAAGGTGAAGATGGTTCGTATCTCACCGGCGATCAAGCTGCGCGTATTTTGGATATCGCTGGCATCATTGTCAATCGCAATACGATTCCCGGTGACAAGAACTCGCGCGACCCAAGCGGCATCCGCATGGGCACGCCGTGGATCACGCAGCGCGGCTTCAAGGAGACTCAGGCGCGTCAATTGGCGGACATCATGGCGGATGTATTGCTTGGCTGCGCGCCGCATTTTGTGGATACGCCGCATAAAGGCAAAGTCAAGCTCGCCAAGTTGGATTTCAAAGGATTGAATAAGGCCAAGCTGCGCGTCCGCAAGTTAGCCGAAGCCGCTGGCATTGATTTCAAATACGAGAAGAGCAAGTATCCGTATTTCTATTTTCTTGACGATACCAATAAGAGCGGCGCCTTTCAGTTGAATGGCATGCGTGTGCGTCAGGTATTGGATTATGCCTCCGCGGCGGATATGTCGGCGTTGAAAAAAGGCAAGTCCGTTGCGACAACGATTGCGACTCCCAAAGGAAGGGTCAAATGTACGTTGACCTGTGTGAACATGGATACGTATCAGTTGGAAGTTCCAGCCGCAAAAATAGGCCTGGCGGGAACCTGGCTGCGCGATCTTTCCGATGGGTATATGTCGTTCGATCTCGATGGTAAAAAAGATTTCTCAGCCTCGAGAATGCCAGGCCCATTTGTAGTGAATGATTTGAAGCGCAAGGATGTGCGCGTCGGGGCGTCACCGCTGGCAGTGAGCTTTGGCAGGGGCAAGGAGAAACCTTTCTTTATCGGTGACCGGCTCGCGTCGGAGAAAGCTCGCGTTGAGCCTGGTCGAAACGAAGCGACCGAAAAGCCGCCGTTCGTTTGGAAGGACATCGAAGGTGACCCTTCGACAAGCTCAGGGCAAGGCATCAAGAAGACGCGCCTGAATCAAACGCATCGCGATCTCGGCGGACGAATGGTTCCGTTCGCGGGGTGGGAAATGCCGGTCGTGTACACCAGCATTTATGAGGAACATCTTGCCACACGCCAGGCCGCGGGTCTGTTCGATG
>JBJKOR010000038.1:0-2227 GCA_046707185.1 Anaerolineales bacterium
TTATGGATCACTGGGCAATAAGGAAAAGGAATATTTTCATGGATCGGTTCGTGAAGCGAAAGTCCGAGCAAAATGAACATGGCTGGGGTTACATGGCTGTCATTTCGGTCTTCATACTCGATGTGATCGCTGCAATCGTCATCATCATGATGGTGGTTTGGCCTCCCGTTGCCGCACAGGTGGGAAATCTGATGGGGAATTCGCCCAGTCCATCTTTACCTCCCGCCAATGGCGGCAACTTGCGGGCCAACGGCTTGCAAAGCCTTACTCAAAACTCAGCATCCGCGACATCGAGACCGACTCTTGTCCCAGCTACACCAAGCGCCGCGCCCTCTGCAACCCCGTCACCCACAGCAACCAGCACACCTGTCACAGATGTGGTAAGCGCCGATCCGCCGATTGGCTGGCAGGCTTATGGTCCAATGGTGAACGGGCAGCCCGCCATGGCACAGGCAACCTTGATGCTTGATTCGCAACAGCCCGGGATCGGAACAACCCTCGTGCGCATGGATCTCTCAAAACTTCAACTTCATATAGAGCCGGGCTTCCTTGAACCGTCACATAGCGCTACCGTTCAAAATGCGCTTCCCAATTTGGGATTAATCCCCCCCGCCGATAGAACCAGACTCATTGCGGCCTTCAACGGCGGGTTCAAATCTGCAGATGGAAAATATGGGATGGTAATCAATAATGTAATGCTCCTGCCACCTTGGCCGTGGATCGCGACCGTAGCCATTTATAAAGATGGTCAGGTGCAGCTTGGTACTTGGGGAAAAGATTTGTTCCCCGGGGATCCGAACATAATTGCTTTGCGTCAAAACTGTCCGCCCATTCTGGAAAGTGGTCAGATTGACCCGCGAGTTTATGTCGACGCGCCATCGCTTTGGGGCAATACCCTCGGCAACTCACCAGTCACTTGGCGCACTGGGTTGGGAATCACAAAAGATGGACGATATCTGATCTATGCCGTTGGATCGACAACAGTCGCGCGGTTGGCACAGGCACTTCAAAACGCGGGCGCCTACAATGCGATGCAATTAGATATCAACCGGCCCTTCGCACATTTCGTGACGTACAATCCGTTCAACAATCCGAAGCATCTGATTCCCGTGCGGCTTCTGGACCAAATGACAAACGATCCAACGCTTTACGTGAAGGCACATTCAAGAGATTTTTTCTATTTGACTGCACGTTGACATATCCAAAAAAATCAAGATGACGTCAGCCATTTCCAAGCTGACCGTCTGATTACCTTACAAATTGGTCCTTGCAGGTTGCTGAACAATAACAGGCTTGAGACGCAGATTGGATAAGGTTGCCTGGTCGACTTGGCGGCGAAAGTCCGCTCCGTGCTGGAGTTGGTCAGCCCTGCGTTCTACTTGATGACAAAAGATGCTTACCTGCTCCTATTTTCCTCTGGAGGTTTCAGGGCACTAAAACTTCGATACAGTGTAGCATCATAAATAAGCTTCAATCCGCCCGCCAGGAAGAATGGCAGACTAAGTAAAGAGGATGAAGCCAAAAATATTCCTGTCAAGGAAGGCGAGATGGCTGCGCCAATGGAACGCGCAATCGTTGTTACCCCTGAAGCTGCAGAACGTTCATCCGGCGCGACAACCGCCATTGTATAAGATTGGCGTGTGGGCACATCCATCTGCGAGATGCTGAAGCGCAGCAACAAAAACGCAATCGCCAATGGGAGGGTCGGCATCAAGGGCACAAGGATAAGAAAAATATTCGAGGGCACATGGGTGAAGACCATCGTGTTGATCAATCCTATCTTGTCTGCAATACGAACCGCCAGTAAAGCCGAGATACCCGCCAAAACATTCGCACCGAAGAAGATCGAGCCGATGATGCCGGGATTTACACCAAATTTGATGAAGAACCAATAAGCGATCATCGATTGAACTATCAAGCCGCCTGCGAACGCATCGATAGAAAATAGGGCGCTCAACTTGACAACCACATTGCGCGATTTGTGTAGTCCAAGCACGCGCTTCGCGGATTCGATCCGGGAGGTTGGCTCCACTTCCACTTGGTGCGAGAGCGAGAGAAAAAGAATCCCTATGATGAGTCCGCCAATTGAATATCCCAGCAAAACAACGCGATAGGCATCCAACGCCGACATCCCATTGGATTGCAGCAACTGAGCAAGCCAGCCACCCGACAATGCGCCTGTCGCTGTTGCAAACGATCCAACAAGATTGTACCAAGCAAAAACCTG
>JBJKOR010000039.1:0-4541 GCA_046707185.1 Anaerolineales bacterium
CCTTCGATGCGGTCAAGGTCATGAAAGCGGCGGGAATCCCGCTTGTAAATGGCGGACGCTCGAGCGGCTTGATGCACGATAAAATCATCATCGTGGACGGCAAGACTCTTTTCATGGGGTCGTGGAACATGTCGTACAACGATACGTTCCGCAACAATAATAACGTGCTGGAGATTACCGATCCGACGCTGATTGCCAATTATCAGGCGAAGTTCAACGAACTGTTTGTGGATCAACGCTTCGGGACGAAGGCGGAGGCGGGTGCTTTGAAGCCGCAATTGAATATCAACGGCACGCAGGTTTTCAATTACTTCTCGCCGGTCGATCATGTGATGGACAAGCTGGTCGCGTTGGCGAACAGCGCGCATACGTCCATCCGCTTTATGATCTTTACGTTTACGGATCATGACTTGGCGGATGCCATGATCAGCCGCTATCAGGCTGGCGTGGATGTGGCGGGCGTGATCGAAAATCGAGGCGCCTCGCTAGGCGCGCTGGTTCCGCTGGCTTGTGCAAAAGTTCCGGTGAAGGTGGATGGAAACAAATACACCATGCACCACAAAGTCATGGTGATCGATAACAGCATTGTGGTGACCGGCTCTTTCAACTTTACGAAATCGGCGAATACGGAAAATGACGATAACGTAGTCATCATTTATAGTCCAGCTATCGCTCGGCAATATCTTGATGAATATAACCGGGTCAATTCGATTGCCAAAGACCCGAAGCCGGAAGTAATCACATGCCAGTAGCTGGTATGGATATAGTGGACTGACAAATTATAAAATCGAAGGCGTCCGCTGAGGGAGTATGCAGTTATAGTATAATACCCTTGTGAGCAATCGGTTAGACATACTTGTTGTCAACGTTGCCGCGAACACGACTGCGGTTCTATGTTTGTAGGTCGAACCCTATCTGGTCAGGATCATCCTGACCAGATTTTATTTATCTCACTCCCTTTCCCGTTCTTGCTAAATAGGGAAGGGAGAATAAGGAGAAGCGGAATGAAGCTGAGCAAAATTGCCAGCGAGATTGCTGAGTCACCGACCATTGCGCTAAATGAAGAAGCGCGTTTGCTGCGCGAGCGCGGCGAGGCCGTGATCCATCTCGGAATTGGCGAGCCGAAAAACAAAACACCCATCAACGCAATCCTGACTTCTGCTGCCAAGTTAACCAGCGGCGAAGTGAAATACACACCTCCGGACGGAGTGCCTTCTCTTAAGAAGGCGATTGTCCGTTACACGGAAGAAAATTATGACCGGCTTGTTGCTCCTGAAAATGTGATTGTTACGAACGGGGCCAAACAATCGTTGTTCAGTATTATGTATTCCATCCTGAACCCGCAGGATGAAGTGATTGTGTTTGCGCCGTACTGGGTCTCGTATCCTGAAATCGTCAGGATGTGTTTGGGGCGGCCCGTGATCGTCACGCCTGAAGATGGAACTTTTACGCCGCGTTTCGAAGATGTCGAAAAGGCAGTGACCTCCTATACGCGCGCAGTCATCATCAACAGTCCGAACAACCCATCCGGCGCGATCTATCCACCGGCGTTGATCGAGAAGTTGGTCGATCTCTGTGAACGCAAGGGTATCTTTTTGGTTTGTGACGATATCTATCATAAACTCACCTTCGATCAGAATGAAGCCGTACCAGCTCTTCGATATACGGAAAAGGTTGTCGAGGATTCGCATGTGATCGTTGTCAACGGCGTGGCGAAACTTTATGGCATGACGGGCTTCCGAGTCGGATGGGTGGTCGGCCCGCGCGCATTAATTCGGGTGATGACCAATGTCATTGCGCAGACTACTTCGGGGGTCAGTCCTGTCAGCCAGGCGGCGGCCGAGGGCGCGCTGAACGGCTTGCAGTCCGTGGTGGAAGCGCTACGGCTGCACATTCAAAACAACCGTGACGTTTTGCTGCAAGAGATGAAGTCGTTCAACGGGGCGCGTCTCATCCCGCCGGAGGGAACGTTTTATGCCTTTCTTGATCTGCGTGCCTTCAGCAATAACTCGGAAGAGTTGGCGCGCTTCCTGTTGAAGAAAGCTCTGGTCGTGACGGTGCCGGGCAAAGAGTTTGGCATGGAGGGGCGTATCCGCATCTCGTTCAGCGGAACGGTGAAGGATGTGACCGAAGGTGTGGCGCGCATGAAGTGGGCGCTCGACTCAACCAGCCCCAATGAAATTTATATTGGCGATAAGAGAATGGTGAGGGATTGGACGTAAATATTGATCGCGCTGAGCGGAGCGCAGCAAAGTCGAAGCGCCTCACAAGAGTTGACCCCTCGACTGCGGACTTTCGTCCTCCGCTCAGGGAGATAAGGAATACTAATAATGAATAATCTTTTGAATATCAAAACGCCCGCGGAAGCGATTGCCCAAGTCCGCAAGGCCGATTACAACTTATCGAATCATGGCATTGGAAATCTGCGGCTCGCCTATTGGAATCTGCCCGTCGAAGCCTTGTATGAAGAAGCCGTTTTTCGCGGAGAAGGCGTCACGACTGCTGGCGGCCCGTTTGCAGCCAATACCGGCAAACATACGGCGCGTGCCGCTTCCGACAAATTTACGGTACGTGAAGTTTCGAGCGAGGGGCATATTTGGTGGGGTGTGTATAATCGCCCATTCGATGCAGAAAAGTTCGACGGGTTGTACAATCGCATGTTGGGTTTTCTGGAGGGGCGCGATGTTTTTGTCCAGGACGTGTTTGCCGGCGCGGATGAAAAGTATCGGTTACCGGTGCGCATCGTGACCGAAAAGGCGTGGCACAGCTTGTTCGTCCGCAATATGTTTCTGAAGCCGCAATCGCTCGAAGAGTATAAACGTTTCGTGCCTGAGTTTACGATCATTGCCATGCCGTCCTTCAAGAGCGTGCCGTCAATTGATAACACGGCCAGCGAGACTTTCATTTGTCTTTCCTTTGAAAAGAAGCTTGCCATTATCGGCAACACTGCTTATGCGGGCGAGATCAAGAAATCGGTGTTCACGATTTTGAATTACCTGCTTCCGCTCGAAGGTGTCCTTACGATGCACTGCGCGGCAAACGTCGATCCAAAAGATGCGGACGATGTTGCACTGTTCTTTGGCCTCAGCGGAACGGGCAAGACCACACTGTCAGCGGATCCGACGCGACGGCTCATCGGGGACGACGAGCATGGCTGGAGCGACGACGGCGTTTTCAACTTTGAAGGCGGGTGCTACGCCAAAGTCATTGGTTTATCCGCGACAGCCGAACCGGAAATTTACGCAACCACCCAACGGTTCGGCACGGTTCTTGAGAATGTCGTCTTCGATCCGGTGACGCGTTACATCGATCTCGACGATGATACGTTGACGGAAAATACGCGTGCCAGTTATCCGCTTGAATTCATCGATAATGCTGTACCTGAAAAGAAGGCCGGGCATCCGAAGAATGTCATCTTCCTGACGTGCGATGCGTCCGGCGTGATGCCGCCCATCGCGCGGCTGACACCGAATCAGGCGTTGTATCAGTTCATTTCGGGATATACGTCCAAGGTTGGCGGAACGGAAATTGGCCTGCGCGATGAGCCGGAGATTACCTTCTCAGCCTGCTTCGGCGCTCCGTTCATGGTGCATCATCCGTATTATTACGCGGAGATATTGAAGCACAAGATCGAACGATACAATGTTAAATGTTGGTTGGTCAATACGGGTTGGGTTGGCGGGCCGTACGGCGTGGGCAAGCGCATCAGTATCAAGTACACGCGGGCCTTGCTTTCTGCGGCATTGACTGGCAGATTGGATAGAGTCAAATACAAGAAAGATCCGATCTTTGGCTTTGAAGTCCCGACTCAATGTCCGGATGTGCCGGATGACGTGCTCGATCCTGCCGGTTCGTGGTCTGATAAAAGGGAGTACGATAAGCGTTATCGCGACCTGGCAGCGCGTTTTATCGAAAACTTCAAGAAGTTCGAAGAACGTACGCCACGGGAGGTTATTGAGGCGGGACCAAAGATTTGAGATTTACGAAAATTCAGGACTGGCGTATGACCGGCCCTGTTCTTATGGATTGAAATTGATGCGGAAGATTTTCAGATCCGTATTTGGCACGGAGGCGATGTACGTGAAGTGGGGGTCGGGCGTGGTATTGTTGTAGATTTTATTCAATTGCGGACGCTGCCCAGGGAGGAGAATATATTGCGCGTTGTAATGCTGGGCAACGAGAACGATGGTATCGATGTCGTTGTTTGGGATCATGATGGATTTCATGCCAGTGGCTGCGTTGATGTCCCAGGGTTCACGCGCCATAATGACGATATCTCGAGGGGAAATGTTTCTTTGTGCAGCATCGTGAGATACCAGAACTTGGACTTTGTCGTAATATTGATAAATCGTGTTGTAGGCTGTGCTGAATCCGTAGCTCGCTTTAAACCCTTGGTAACCTGCATAGATTGTTAAGAGCAGTACCACTGTGGTCAGAACTTTGATGGAGGTGGTGTATCGTTTAATAAGACCGACAATGATTATGGCGATGAACGGCATAAGGACTGCCAGACCTTTGTAAAATGAGCCGGGTCCGTGTAT
>JBJKOR010000040.1:0-12939 GCA_046707185.1 Anaerolineales bacterium
GATAAATTCAATTCGGTTGCCACTTGAGCAAGATACCATAACACATCGCCGAGTTCAGCCTTGATGGCCTGGCGCGTTTCCTCGCTGACGATGCCATCTTTATCGCGAAACACCTTTTTGATCTTGCCCGATACTTCGCCCGCTTCGTTGGTTAATCCAAGCGTGGGATAAATCACGCCGTGTCCGATGATGGGATATTTGGCAGTCGCCCTTGATTTTTGTTGGTATTCGGTGAAGTTCATTGCAACGCTATCCTTTTCTCAAACCAGAGTGTTTTATATGCAATATAAAAGCCAACAGATTCTGCGGTTCTTTGCATTGCAACATTATCTACACTTGTCCCAAGAACAGCTTTCTGCATACCGCGCTCTTTCAATAAACGGAAACCGCTTAGCAATAAAGCACGCGCCAAGCCCAATCTTTGATAATGAGGATGAGTTGCAACGGGATCCGTGCTGCCCATTCTTTTCTCCAAACTGACAGAGCAAGTGCAATATGCAGCGAAAGTCCCATCGGGAGCAATGGCGACCAAATCAAGCGAGGGATCATAAGCAGATGTATTCATTATCGCAAGACGATTTTCAGTTGTCATGTATTCCGTGCCGAACGCGGCGCGGTGCAAACTCGCAATCTTCTCCGCTTCTTCAGTCCCCGCGACAGCACGGATTGCAAACCCTTTCGGAATTTTCGGCCTGGGAATCAGCTGCAACAAGTCGCGTTCCATATGAATAGTAATCTTCTCTGTTCTCTTGAATCCGTACTTTTCAAGGAACTCAATGCGTTCAGCGTACTCTTCACTACAACTTGCATCTAATGTGGATACCCCGGGTATTTCGTGCGCGCATTTAACTCCCCATTCGACAATATCATAACCAAGTTTATTGTTATATTGGCCCTCGACTTCCCATCTCAGATTTTGAAAGTCGTCCACATATGCCCACGCGATCAAACGATCTTCATCAAACCAAAGGCGTGTCCTTGCACGGATTTCCCTTGAGGCAAGGTCTTCTTCGAGGTCAGCTTTATTGGGATAATCGTGTTTGAATTCTTCCGGTCGAACCCTGATGGATAAATCCAGCATTAACTGAAGGTCATTCCCATTTCGATAAACACGATACAAGGGATATTTGGCAGTGGTTTTCGCTTTTCGTTGGTATTCGGTGAAGTTCATGATTTCCTTATTGTATATTGTGTTCTTAAGAAATCGGATTATCTCGGAAGGATATTTATAAGGAGCTGTTTAATCTCAGTTGTAGTTATTCCTAAACGAATTAAGATATAGATAATTACAATAATCTCAGCAAGTTTAAAAGCTTTCGCTAGAAACTGATCTTCTACCTTGCTCGTATCAAAACCAGATGCATTAATCAGCATAAATGGAATACGAATGATAAAGACTAATAGTTCTTTTACCCAATAAAAAGGATTTATTAAATGCCAAAATTCTTTTTCAATCTGAGTCTCACATTCGCCTATAGTTTGATTTAGTGCATCGTAAATAAAGTGCTGAGTTACTCCTTGATATGAATTGTCACGGAGCACTGCATCAAAGCAACTAATTCTAATTATAGGAGCCCTGCCCGCCAAAGCTGGCATGGGATAGTCTTCAAAAATAATCGGAACTTCCAAGTTGTTTGCAATCCGGTTCGCGCGAAGAAGTTTCTTTGTAACTTGGTCACGAATAAATTGGTAGTCCTTGATTTTAAAAGCTTCTCTTTGAATTAGAGTTTGAAGCTCGTTGGGCATTGGTTTTTCTATTGCTATTTGTTCTTTTATGTCATTTGACAGGTTGTTAATAGCCTGTTTTTCTAGTTCCCATAGTTGAAAAACGAGACCTTGAAACTCTTGCATGAATTTAAGATCAGATTTGGCTTGAAAATAATTCATACGTCTCCTAAAATGAATGAGTTAATTTCTTCCAAAACTCATCTTTCTCGCCCGGCACGAAGGGAGTATATAACGTCAGGCGATCTGCGATGCCATCGTAACGCGTTTTCAATTCATTGGCTAATTTATCCGCCGAAGTGACAAGACAAAACTCGTGCAGCATTTCATCGGTAATCAGCATCGGCATCTCAGTCCATTCGCCTTTGGCGGCGTGCGCCGACAATTTCTCGGCGGTCTCACCCCAGCCGTAAAAGTTCATAACGGAACGATAGGAAGGCGTAGATGCATAGAACGATAATTGTGCACGCGCAAAATTTTCTTCTTCCGGTGAAGTCGCAATGAACGCTGTCACAGATACTGTTACGCTTTGCTCGTTGCGATTTGTTTTCTGCGCGCCTTCCTCGATGGCTGGCAGCATCACTTCCTTCAAATAACGCGGACTGTTGAACGGATGCACATGAAAGCCATCGCAGAGTTCGCCTGCAAGTTTGGCCAAACCAGTATTCACTCCCGCAATGTATATTGGAATATTTGGATTCGCAACCTTGCCTGGATCGAAAAACGGCGACATCAAGGTCAGCTTGTAGTACTCGCCGCGGAAATTCAACTTGGTTCCGTTCTGCCAGCAATCCCACAAGGCGCACATGGCAAGGATTTGCTCGCGCAATTTTCCCGTCACCGACTCAGGCCATTGCATTCCAAAGCGCCGTTCGATGTGCGCCTTGACTTGTGTGCCGAGTCCGAGAATGAATCGTCCGCCAGACTGCGCGGCTAGGTCCCAAGCCATGTAAGCCAGATTGGTCGGCGAGCGCATGAATGAAACCGCAATGGCTGTGCCGAAATTCATTTTGGTTGTGTGCTCGGCGATCAATGCGCAGGGCAGCAACGCATCATGCTGCGTCTCTTGCGTCCATAACGCGTCGAAGCCGATTTCTTCGGCGGCTTTCGAAATGGCGGGAACATCTTTTAGTTGAACAGGTGGAAGTGCAGCATCGATTTTCATATCAAGTCTCCAAGTTGAAAAAGTCGGCAAGTCTCACAAGTCTTACAAGCCAGCAAGTCTCGTAGTCGACCTTTCCAACCTGCAAGACCTGTGAGACTTGTAAGACTATTCAGACATCAAATACGCCATGATCCAGTTTGTGGTTGCCAACAGCGCCTCGGTGTGCGTGCGCTCGTAATTGTGCGAGGCGTCCACGCCGGGGCCGATCAGCGCCACAGCCACGTCGCCGCCCGCGTGCCAAAAGGCTTCGCCGTCCGAGCCGTAATGGGGATAGATATCTGTCTTAAACGGAATCCGGTTTGCGTCCGCGATGGAACGAAGTTTGTTGTTCAAGCCATGATGATACGGTCCGCCGCTGTCCTTGACACATAACGTGGCGTGGAACTCATCCGACTCCTGCCCATCTCCGACCGCGGCCATATCCACGGTGACGAGTTCATGCACATCGGACGGAATTCCCGCCGCCGCGCCGTGACCGACTTCCTCGTAATTGCTGATGAGGAACGTGACGGTCTGTGCCGGACTTTGGCCGGACTCTGCCAACGATTTGATCGCGGTCACGACGGCTGCCACACAAGCCTTGTCGTCGAGGAAGCGCGAGCGGACAAAGCCATTCGTCACTTCGACGCGCGGATCGAACGCCACGAAATCGCCGACGTTGATTCCAAGATCGCGCGTTTCTTTTTCGGATGATGTCATGGCATCGAGGCGGATTTCCATATGATCTTCGTCGCGTTTCGTTTCGGTGGCTTTTGCGCCGTACACATGCACGGATGCTGTATCGATGAGCAGCGAGCCGCGCATCTTTTCGCCTTTCGATGTAAAGACCCAACAGCCTTCAGATTCAACGGCATTGAGATTCAATCCGCCGAGGCGCGTGATCCTGAGCCGCCCATTCGATTTGACCTCCTTGACCATTGCGCCGAGCGTATCCACATGCGCCGTCAAAGCGCGTGGAGAATCACTATTCTTGCCGTTCCACGTTGCAACCAATGCGCCCTTGCGTGTGCGGTTAAGTTTCAACTGCTTGAACCCAGAAAGTTCTTTTTCAACGAACGCAATCGCATCGTCGGTTCGCCCGGTAGGCGAAGGAATGTTGAGAAGATCAACAAGAAATTTGATGAGGTAGTTTTGGTCAATGGATGGAAGAGATGACATTGATTTTTCCCTTGAATTCAATTATTTCGCTGATTTTAATTCTTTGTCTCGATACTCCCGAACCCTTGCAAGGTCCCGCGAACCTTTGACCAGACAAAAGATATAGGCCGCAATAAACAAAGTCCAAATGATCGCGTCAACGGTATGAAATTCGAGATGCGCAACCACATAATTTCGATATCTTAAAACGGCTCCAACCACAACAAACAGAGTCGGCAAAAGATACCACTTTATAATGATATAAAAGTTTGTTCTTCGAATCTGTTCTTTCCTGGATATGGATTGTTTCCTCGATTTTGTTTTCATAAACCCTCAAATTTTGAAATCGTATCGCGCCATTCATCCGGCACGGGAATCGTTTTCCTGGCTTTGTAATTGAACGTAACCATCACCACTTCGCCTTTTGCCATTTCCAATCCGGTCTTGGCATCTACAACAGCTTGCTCGACCACGATGGATTTACCGCCAATTCTTTTTGTCCGCACGCCGGTTTTGATGGCATCGCCGTAATGCGTGGGCGCGTGATAGGCGATGTGAATGTCCGCCACAATCAAACCAATTTCCATAAAGGATTGGTCTGTGCCGAACAGGCCAAGCTGGATGAGATAATACACGCGTGCCTGCTCGAAATAGGTAAGGTATTTGGCATTGTTGACATGTCCCTGCGGGTCAAGATCGCCGTAGCGGACTTCAGTGGGGTGAAAAAAACGAAAATCGGTCATGCGGCGATTATACATCCTCGACATGACCGATATACATAAGCGCTCCTTTGGCGTGCATTCCATCAGCACATTGCTAAATTCTCACGATCCTTCTTACTGAACCTTGCACACCATCAATGTTGTATCATCGACGAGCGGATTCCCTTGCGCAAATTCATTCAAGGCGCGAAGAATTTTCTGAATCAACTCATCCGCAGAAGAGCCTTCATTTTGCGCGATCACGTCTGCCAGCCTATCGCGTTCAAATAGTTCCCGCTGAGGACTTACCGCCTCCGTAACACCATCCGTATAAAAGACGAGAATATCTCCCCTTTCAAGTTGCAGACTTTTGGAGCGAACGTCAAACTCTTCCATCAATCCGATTGCCATGCCGGTTCGCTTGAGCCATTCATGTTTTTTACTTCTGCCATGATAGAGCAGAGCGGGGTTATGCCCTGCATTTGCATAGGTCAAGGTGCATGTGCGTGGATTTATTTTGGCAAAAAAGATGGTAACGAAGGTGGTGAACTTTATATTATGAATATAAAGGCGGTTGATCTTCTCCAACACCTTGAGCGGAGAATCAGTTTCAGGCACAATAGTCTGAAAGGCAGTCTGCAGGCTGGTCATTAGGATGCCAGCCGAAACGCCTTTCCCGCTTACATCTGCAACGACGAATCCATGCGTGCCATCGTTGAATTGCAGAAAGTCAAAGTAATCGCCGCCAATGATCTGTGCTGGACGGCTGTAACCGGCAATATCGAAACCAGTCAGGTCTGGGACATATTGAGGCAATAACGCGCGCTGCACCACTTGAGAAAGCTCCAATTCCTGCTCAAGCTCGCGGCGTTCCTGGGGCGAATAATGATCAAGACAAACACAGGAAGTGTAATCCATTTTTAAAAGGCTTTCATCCACGATCCCATGGCATACGTTGCAAACACCTAATGTACCTGCATCCAGTTTTTGAAGCGATTCGTCGATCACATGCAGGTGCGGCTGAATCTCCGGGTTTTCTTCTATGTCAACTTCATCGGCTTTACATCCTTCACATACGTTGGCACGCTTCTCCTCCAGACCATTTCGTATGTCGTTCACAAGGTTGATTTCCATTCCACAACTCCTGTTTCAACAAGACCGAAAGAACAAACGTTCTACGTTTTACCAGTGTTTCTGTTTAAAAGCAAGTGAAATTTGCGAGCGCGAGCGCGGAAATCTGGAAGCCGAATACAGACCTAGAAAATTTGTGCTATACTCCCCTCATGCCGCCTGTTCTTCGTGCTTCCGATATTGGAACTTACCTCTATTGCCGCCGCGCCTGGATGTATCGCAAGCAAGGTGTGGAATCGGAAAACCGCGCTGAGATGGCGCACGGAACGGAACTTCACCGTCAACACGGGCGCAAAGTCATGGCAGCAGGCCTGCTCCGGACTTTAGGTTTGATCCTGCTCTTAATCGCTATGATCCTGCTGGTAGTTTATCTCACCAACCTGTTCTTGAAATAAGGAGGTCATATGTCTGCGTTGAATCGCATTGCATATTTTCAAAATCGCCGCGATGATGCCCCTAATCAAGAATTGGCGAAAGACCTTGCAGCGCGCAAAGACAAAGCCGGTATTCGCGAGATTGCTGAGCATCTATGGGATAGGGATAAAAATATCCAAGCCGATTGCATCAAAGTCTTGTATGAGATCGGTTATATCGAACCCGCTTTGATCGCCGATTATGTTGATGACTTTATCAAACTGTTGAAGAGTAAAAACAACCGCATGGTTTGGGGAAGCATGATCGCGCTCGGCGTGATCGCTGATTTGAAAGCGGATGCTATCTTCGCGTACCTCCCTGAGATTCAAAGAGCAATGAACGAAGGCTCGGTCATCACGATGGATAATGGCGTCGTGACATTGGCGCACACTGCATCGAAGAGCGATAAATATAGCAAAGCCATCTTTCCGTATTTACTCGATCATCTACGAACCTGCCGTCCGAAAGAAGTCCCCCAACATTCCGAAAAGACTTTGTCTGCGGTGAATGCCGTCAACAAAGCCGCGTTCGTCAAAGTCCTGGAAAAACGGATGGAAGATCTATCTGGCGCGGGATTGAGGCGCGTCGAAAAAGTCATCAAGCAGGCACAAGCCATTTCCTAGCGCGCCTTGCGTTTTACTCATTGCGTTTTGTTTATGCTCTACTTGGTCCTCGCCCTTATCCTTCTTGCAATTATCCTCTTCTGGCAATCCAGCCGCCAGCGGAGACAAGCCGGTCTGCCCGGCGGGCACATCATCTACACGGATACGCGCGCCTGGGGCAAAGTCGAGAAGCCGCTATTCGATAGCGAACTCGGATTGACCGGCAAGCCCGATTATTTGGTGGAACAAAACGGGAAGCTGATTCCGGTCGAAGTCAAGACCGGACGCGTTCCCGAAGCGCCTTATGATTCCCATATCTTTCAATTGGCTGCCTATTGTCTGCTTATCGAAAAGACGTATGGTAAGCGTCCGCCCTATGGAATCATCCATTACCCGAATCGCGACTTTGCCGTGGAGTACACGCATCAACTCGAATCGGCGCTGCTCGATCAATTGGCCGAGATGCGGCGTGACGAGAATCGAACGAGTGTTTTGCGTTCACATGAAGACGCGGTGCGCTGCCGAAGATGTGGTTTCAAAAAAGTTTGTGACCAAAGGTTGGTTTAGCCTCACCCATCCTCCCCTTGTCACGTAGTGACAGGTAGGGTTGGGTGAGGTCAAGGTATAATCAATTTTATGTCCGACTCATTCGTCCCGAAAAAACCCGTGGTTGTAACGTATCCGCGCGTCAATGATGCACACACAGAGGCGGAAGCAATTGTGGCATTCCTGAAATCAAAAGGCTACGACTGCCCATGCGGTTCTCTGTATGATGAAGAACTGCGAGTGCGCGTCAAGAGTAACGAATTCGATGTACTGGTCGCGGTCGGCGGTGATGGAACGATGCTGCGCGCTGGACATTTATGCGCGCCGTGCGGCGTCCCGATTTTGGGCGTCAACTTCGGGCGGCTCGGTTTCCTGATCCAGATCGAGCGCGGCGAATGGCGCGAGATGTTCGAGCGTTTGTTCGAGGGCGAGGCATGGATCGAACACCGCATGATGCTGCAGGTCGAACACATCCGTGCCGGGGAAAAGCTCGGAAACTGGCAGGCGCTCAATGAAGCCGTGGTCGACCGCGGTGCGAATCTGAAGTCCGTGCATTTGACTGCCAGCGTGGACGGACGTTTGCTCACTTCCTACGTTTGCGATGGCTTGATCGCTTCGACCGCCACCGGCTCGACGGCCTATGCCCTCGCGGCGGGCGGGCCGATTCTGCCGCCCGAGTTGCGGAATATTTTGCTCGTGCCGATTGCGCCGCATCTTTCCGTGGATCGCGCCGTGGTACTTTCGGAAGGCTCAGCGGTCAGCATCCTTACGAAGAGCGAAAATACTGTCATCAGTGTGGACGGTCAGGCGCCGATGCCGATGGTGGAGGATGACCACGTGAACATCAAAGCCGCGGAGTATACGGCACAGTTTGTGCGCTTTGGCGATCCCGGATATTTTTATCGGAACTTGAACGCGCACATGAACACGCCGCAGATTTGATGTCATTGCGAGGAGCCGCTTTGCGGCGACGAAGCAATCCCCTCTTTTAATTGGGAGATTGCTTCGGGAAGTACGCCCTCGCAGCGACAGAACAAAAATAATTAGGAATATTGAATGACTGACAAAACTTTATATTGCTACATCCATCCCAACCGACCCACGACCCTGCGTTGCAACCGCTGCGAGCGGCCGATCTGCGCCGAAGATGCGGTGCTGACTCCCACAGGTTATCGTTGCAAGAACTGCGTGCGCGAACAACAAAAGAAATTCGATACGGCGCAATGGTTCGATTACATCGTGGCCTTCATGGTCGCCGCGATTGGCTCCGGCATTACCAGTATCCTGGTATTCTTTGCCAGCCAATTCTTCTACGGGATCCTCATTTTATTCCTCGCCCCCGGCGCGGGCGTGGTGATTGGTAACCTTGTCTTGCGCTTCATCAAAAACCGCAGGTCACGCACTCTGTTTCTGACGGCTGCCATTGGCATTGTAGCGGGCGCGGTCCCGGCCCTGCTGATATTTGCGATTCCCATTTTGCTCGACCTGATCTCCGGCAACTTGGGCGTGGGCTTGGGTACGATTTTGCCCGCGATTTGGGAAGTGGTTTATCTCTTCATGGCGGTCCCCGCTGCGTACACACGCATCTCCGGCATCAGCATCGGTTGATAGGTTTGCTGAATTTCACATCCAAAGCTTTGTTAGCGGAGCTTGTAAATTATGCTGACCGAACTTCACATCCAAAACTTTGCCATTATCGATAAGCTCGAACTCAAACTCGGCCGCGGTCTCATCATCCTGACCGGTGAGACGGGCGCGGGCAAATCCATCATTCTCGACGCGGTCGAAATGATGATCGGCGGTAGGGCGGATGCGAGTGTGATTCGGACGGATTCAGACGCCGCGATGGTCGAAGGTGTGTTCCGCCTCACGGGTCCGGAAAGAGAAGCGGTGCATGAAATCCTGAAGCGTGAAGAATTATTGGATGATCCAGACTATCTGACCATGACGCGTGAAGTCCGACGCGAGGGAAGAAATATTGCCCGCGTCAATGGCCGGACTGTGAGCGTGTCGCTGCTCAAAGAGCTTGGCACCTCGCTGGTAGATATCCATGGACAATCCGAGCATCTCTCGCTGCTCGACCCGCATGCGCATTTAGGCTTGCTGGATCGTTATGCAGACATCGCCAAGCCGTTGAGCGATTACCGCCAGACCTATCATAAATTGTTGAACCTGCGCCGTGAGTTGAATGAACTTCGTCAGGCGCAGGCGGACGCCGACCGCCGCCTCGAAATGCTGACGTTCCAAGTCGAAGAGATCGAAGCCGCGAAGTTAAAGAATGGCGAAGACGAAGAGTTGCGCAAGGAACGCGATCGTTTGGCGAACGCGGAGTCATTGGCGCAATATGCACAGCACGCGTTGGAAGTTTTGGACGAAGGTTCACAGGATTCCGTTCCGGCAAGTGATTTGATCGGCCAGGCCGCGCAAACCTTGGCGGGCTTGGCAAAGATCGATAAGGCGCAGGATGAACTGGCGAATGTCGCCGCGTCGTTGGAAGACACGCTGGCGGAATTGGTGCGCAGTTTGCGCGATTATTTGGAAGAGATCGAGTTCAATCCGAAGCGGCTCGATGAAGTGGAAGAGCGCTTGAATTTGATTCACGTCCTCACGCGCAAATACGGCGGTTCGATTCAATCTGTGCTTGGGCGCGGCGCCGAGGCACGCAAGCAGTTGGAAACGATTTCCAGTGCCAGCGAACGCATCGAGACACTCGAAGCCGAAGAAAACAAATTACTTGAAACGTTATCGAAGCAGGCGCAGACTCTTTCGGAGAAGCGCAAGTCCGCCGCGGGGAAATTGAGCAAAGGCATCGAAACGGAACTCGATGATTTGAAGATGGCCGCGGCACGCTTCGATGTGGACTTCCAAACGCGTCCCGATCCGAACGGAATTCCATTAAGCGTTGGGACGCGCGTCGCATTCGATCAAAATGGATTCGACCGTGTCGAGTTTCTGGTCGCGCCCAATCCCGGCGAAGGACTCAAGCCATTGGTCAAGATCGCATCCGGCGGCGAAACGTCGCGCTTGATGTTGGCCTTGAAAAATATTCTAGCCAGCGCCGACCAAATCCCATCGTTGATCTTCGATGAGATCGATCAGGGCATCGGCGGACGCGTGGGCATGGTGGTGGGATTCAAACTCTGGCATCTTGGACGCAATCACCAGGTCTTTTGCGTGACGCACCTGCCGCAGTTGGCGGTCTTCGGCGATGAACATTATCAGGTGCAGAAGTTGATCCAGGGCAATCGCACGTTGACGCGCGTCGAGCGGCTGAGCGGCGAGCCGCAACTGCTGGAACTTTCTCAGATGCTCGGCGAAGTGGGCGAAGGGACTCTGCGCTCCGCACATGAACTGACACAAGTGGCGCGGCAGATGATCAAGAATGCAAAGTGAGTATAATAAGGGTCGTCGATTGTTCTTGAAAGGATGCTCGAATGGACACCTCAATCGTTGACAGGGTAATCGAACAATTAAAGGATTTACCACAAGAATTACAATGGCGCGTGCTTGAATTTACGCGCGCGTTAGCGGTCTCTACCCCTCATGGAATTTCCGGCGCACAACTGCTTCAATTTGCAGGCAGCTTTTCGCAAGATGATGTAAAGGCAATGCAGCAAGCCATCGAGCAAGGCTGTGAGCAGGTTGACACCAATGAGTGGTAAATACCTGCTGGATACGAATATTGTCATTGCTTTATTTGCAAATGATTCTTCGGTGAAAGATAAACTTGCGAAAGCCGATGAGGTCTTTGTTCCGAGTATCGTGATTGGCGAATTGTTCTACGGCGCGTTTAAATCCGCGCATTCAAAAGAGAACATCGCTCACGTGGACGATTTCGCAAATAGGAGCGTTGTATTGGGATGCAATAACGAGACATCTCGCAATTACGGGAAAATCAAAAACGCATTAAGTGCAAAAGGTCGCCCAATTCCTGAGAATGATATTTGGATCGCGGCAATTGCAATGCAACATGGCTTGACTTTGGTTACAAGAGATGCCCATTTCAAAGAAATTGACGATCTCAAAGTTGAAGTTTGGTGAGCAATCGCTCCGCGCATGAGTTGACGCAAGTGGCACGGCAGATGATAAAGAGCGCGAAGTAAGTATAATAAGCGTATGAACACTCGATTACAAAAGATCGAAACGCTATGTAAGAAATATCAAGTCAAGGCGATGTACGTCTTTGGCAGCCGTGCCGCGAAAATGCTTCATGCGCTCGAAGATGACGCATATCAATTTCAACATTCGCAAAGTGACCTGGATATTGGAGTCTTAACGCATTCCCCGTTTTCGATTGACGACAAGGTCAGCTTGGCGCTCGAACTGGAGAACCTTCTCGATGTGCCGCGCGTGGATTTACTCATCTTACAGGAAGTAGATGCCTTTCTTGCCGCGAATATCATCCGCGGCGAACGCATCTATGCCGAGGATTCATATCTCGCCGATGAATACGAGCTTTACATTCTTCGCCGCGCCGGAGATTTGATCGAATTCGAACGCGAACGTATGGCCATGATTCTGCACGAGGTGTGACATGCTGCCGGGGAAAATTTCCAAACGAGTTGTGAGTGATCGTCTCATGTGGGTGGATCGCATGGTGAGCGAAATTCGTGCCTTACCTTTGAATTCCAAAACCAAATTCATGCAGGATAGTCGAAATATTTGGTCAGCAGAGTCATGCCTGCGCCGCGCGCTGGAGGCGCTCTTCGATATGGGAAGGCATATTGCCGCCAAAGGATTCGGCGAAGCAGTAACGGAATATAAAGAGATCGCTGTAACATTGAACAGACATGAAGTGATCTCCATGAACGATCTTGGGCTTATGCTGAAGCTGGCAGGCTATCGCAACCGCCTCGTACATTTCTATCACGAAGTCAGCGCGGACGAACTATACGAGATTTGCGCTTCACATTTGGATGATGTCGAGCAAATTGCAAATTCCCTGCGGACATGGTTCGTGAATCATCCAGACGCACTAGATGAGGCATTATAAAAAGTAGCGCGGCAGATGATTAAGAGCGCGAAGTAGGCGTGATAACTGGAATGAAAAGGGAGTTATGATTCGATATGCCCGCAAAGACAAATACCAAATCTTTGAAGCAAGAGAGTAAAAGTTTAAGCATTGTTCAAAAACTTTTCGACGGCATTACTCTTTCAGATACATTGTTTCTTGCAGCAATACCCGTTTGGGCATATTTAATCGTATATTTCTATGAATGGGGATACTTCTCGGTCTTTGATATACCCATTGAATTTGCTTCTTTTGATCTGGCAAGGATATTTCTTGCAATTACCTCTTTAGTTGCATTTATTGGTTTTGTTTATTTTTTGAATGATGCGCTTCAAAGAATGATTATCTCTCAACCGAAACCAATAAAACGTCGTCTTAACACAAATATTTTAGCAATCGCAATAATATGGGTTTATTTATATTTTACGGTCCGTGATTGGAAAATATGGCTTGTATGTATTTTGACTTTAATGCTACTTGTCGGTTTACCATTTTTGACACCCTTAT
>JBJKOR010000041.1:0-2267 GCA_046707185.1 Anaerolineales bacterium
CGGTTGTAGATATGGTCACGGAACCAGAATGACAAGCTGATGTGCCAGCGATTCCAGAAGTCGCGGATATCGCGCGAAAGGAAGGGACGATCGAAGTTTTCCGGTGTGTGGATGCCGAACAAATAACTGAAACCGACCGCAAAGGCACTATAACCTGCGAAGTCGAAGAACAGGTAAAACGTATACGCGTACATGTACGAACCGATGTGGAGAAAACTTGCGCCTTTCGACATCGGATTGAGCCAATATTGTTGAATCAGCGAAGCCAGAATAAATTTGTAAAGAAAGCCGGTAAAGACGTGATGAACGAATCCGTCGAGGTCGGATAAAACCTCGGAGCGCGTCCGGTCGCGCTTCCAGTCTTCGGCGAAGCGATTGTAACGGTCGATTGGCCCGGACGAAATCGTGGGGAAGAACAACAGGAAGGTCAGGTATTGAATCGGATGAACCGAAGAAATCATCCCATCGTGAATCCCGATGATTGCATCCAGCGCGCGGAACGTGATATACGATAATCCCAAAAAGAAAATCTGGTAATCGGGCTGGAAGAGCGGGACGAATTTGGCGGCGAGCAGCGGCGATAGACTAAACAACACTGCCAGATAAAACGCAGCCTGGCTTTTGCCGCGCTTGCGTATCGCCAAAAAGATGATTGCGATCAGCCATTGCAGGACTGCATAGATCACCACCAACTCAAGCTCATTGAGCGATATGCTCTTTGTGATCTGTTGCGGATAATAATATTGAATGACCAGCATCACAATCGTTGCGATAACCAGCCAAATTTTCGAGATGCGCTTGAAGAAGCCGACGATGATCGCAGGAATTACGATGTAAATCAGCAGAATGCCGAAGTAAAGAAAACTGGTATATGGGATCATTTAAGCCCCTCGGATAATTTGCGGCGGTCGGCTTTACCGTTGGTCGTCATGGGGAACTGCTCCACGAAAATGAATTTGCGCGGGATCATGTAATCGGGCAGGCGGCCGTTCAATTCACGTTTTAGTGTGCGCGTGATTTCGAAATCGGATCCCCCTGTCCGTTCTTTGAGTACCACGAATGCCGCCAGATAATCCGCTTGATTGTTTTTCATCACCGGAAGAACCACTGCATCACGCACATTTGGCAGCGCGTGCAAATTGTTTTCGATGTCGCCAATCTCGATGCGATAGCCGTGAAGCTTGATTTGAAAATCAATGCGGCCATCGAAGAATAAATATCCATCTTGAAAATGTCCCAGGTCGCCGGTGCGATAGGCGCGCATATCCTTGATTCGATAAAAGGCGCGCTCGGTCAGATCGGGACGATGGATATATCCCGCGCTGACGTTCGGCCCCGCGATGACGATCTCGCCTCGTTCCCCGGCTTTGGCTTCTGCACCGTTATCGAGCAGGTGGATTTCACAATCGGGCTTGGGTCTGCCAACCGGCAGTGGACTGTAGCGTTTGATGACATCTTGCGTGATTTGGATGGAGGTAGTCGCAACCGTAGCTTCGGTGGGAGCGTACGTGTTCCAAACTTCGGCTTTGGGAAAACGTGTCAGCAAACTGCCGGCCACTTCGGGGGCGAGCGTCTCGCCGCAGAACCAGAATTTCCGGGCTTGGGGAAGCATCCCTTCGTCGAACGTTCGCTCTGTCAAACAGAATTGCGCAAACGAAGGCGTCGAAACCCAAACGTCGATTTCCGAATGTCTCAAAACTTGGAATAGTTGCTTTGGGTCGGCAATCATATCTTTTGTCAAACTGAATAGCGTCCCGCCTGTGACGAGGCTCGAATATAAATCCATCACCGAGAGATCGAACGAGAACGGCGCCTGGTTGAGAAATGTCTCTTTCGATTCGGCAAAATGCTGTTCTGAGAGAATCCAATTTACGAAACTTTCCAAACAACCGCATGTGATGACCACGCCTTTGGGTTCGCCTGTGCTTCCCGATGTGAAGATGATATACCACGCATCGTCCGGCGCCGGATGATGAATTTGGAAGTTTGGAGAATCTTTTTTGTAATCTGTTAGCTCTCTTACTTTATCGGGCGTAAGAAGAAGCGAGGCTTTTGCCGTTTCCAAAATCTTTTCCACCCGCTGCAACGGAAGCGAGCTATCCAACGGGATATATGAATGACCCGCTTTGACGATGCCGAGGAACCCGATCAGCATCTCTAGTTCTTTGTGTCCTCGGATTGCAATCGGAGAATGATCGTCGGGCAATTGGTTCAATAAGGCTTCTGCCAACGCGTTGGATCGACGCGTCAGATCAACGTAGCTCAAT
>JBJKOR010000042.1:0-19989 GCA_046707185.1 Anaerolineales bacterium
TGCCGACCAGAGTTTCCACGCCAACTTGAAGCGGGGAACGGAACGTGCGTAGAGCAAAGGTCACGATGGCAGCGAACATCACGCCAAAGAGAATGCCCACGATAACCACCAACGGAACGGAAACATGCTCGAAGGATGGCACACTGGCGGAATTGAAGAGCGTCAACGCACCGAACATAAAGGAGGCAATGCCGCCCACCGTCAACGCGCCGTGCGTGGCGGCTTTGATATCGAGGATAAACAAGGCAAAGGCCGTGACAATGAAGATCAGCCCGAACCAATTGACCGAAAGAATTCCCATGCCGTAGATCGCCAATGCCAGACACACCACGCCTACAAAGCCGGCGATCCACCCGCCCGGATGGGAAATTTCGATAATCAAGGCATAGGCGCCCACCGAGAGCAGCAGGAAAACGATATTCGAGTCGGTCAGGATGAATAAAAGCTGCTCGACGAGATTCATATCCAACGGTTCGGTGACCGCATTGGCCGTGTGAAGCGTGATCGTTCGATTCGGCATGGTCACGACAAAGCCATCCAGCTTTTTGACCACATCATTGACATCGGTGGCCGTGAAATCGATCAGGTGCGCCTGCAAAGCTTCCGAGGCGGAAACCGCCTTGCCATTGTCGATCATCTCCTGCGCTAGCTGGGTCGCGGCCGCTCCGCGCCTCTCCACCAGCGGACGAATCGTCGCCTTCATGATCTCTTTTTGTTTGGTGACGAGATCTGAACCCAGGTTTTGCCCGCTTGAATTGATCGGGATGGAAGCACCAATGGCCGCCTCGGGCGCCATTGCCGCAACGTCCGCTGAAATCGTAACCAACGCCCCGGCACTGCCTGCCATGGCGCTGTTCGGCGCGACGTAAATCACCACCGGCACCGTGCTGGACCGGATGGCTTGAATAATGTTATCCATGCTTTGCAAGTCGCCGCCGGGCGTGTTCAACTGGATGATTAGCGCTGTTGCAGTGCGTTGCTCGGCAGTATGAATCCCACGCTCGAAATATTCCTGCATGGCCGGCTCGATGGGGCCGTTGGCGTTCATCACAAGGATGAGCGGCTGAGCTGTTTGAGCGTGTGCAGAATGAAATATGAGGAACAATCCCAACAGGAAGACCAGTAACAAGCTGACGCGTTTCATAAGGACTCCGTAAAAAGATTATAACCCCAATGCTGCCATAGGGGCGATGCATGCATCGCCCCTAAAAGTTAAAACTGTCCTTCCAAATAAGCGCGTGTGCGTTCGTGTTTTGGATTGTTGAAGACTTCATGCGCGGGTCCCGCTTCGATCACTTCACCCAAATACATATAAATCACATAATCCGCGAGACGCTTGGCTTGACGCAAGGTATGAGTCACGATCACAACGGTGTACTGCTGTTTCAAATCGAGCAAACGCCGTTCGATATTCTGCGCTGAAATCGGGTCGAGCGCCGAAGTCGGTTCATCGCCTAAAATAATCTCCGGCTCGACCGCCAATCCGCGCGCCAGACATAGACGCTGCTGTTGTCCAATCGAAAGGCTGGTTGCTGGATCATGCAATCGTTTTCCAACTTCATCCCAAAGTCCGGCAATCTCAAGATAATGTCTGACGGCTTTCTTATATGTTATGCGATCTTTATACATTCTGTGAATGTGCATTCCATAAACCACATTCTCATAAATGGACATCGGTAATGGCGAGGGACGCTGCGCCAGCAATCCCACGCGCTTGCGGACTTCCGTCACATCCACATCGCTGGCGTAAATATCCTGATCATCCACGAGCACTTCGCCGGAGATTCTTGCGCCGTCGGTCAGCTCGAGGAAGCGGTTCAGCGACTTTAGCAAAGTGGATTTACCACAGCCCGAAGGTCCCATAATGACCGTGACTTGTCTTTTGGGAATCTTAATATTGATATTGTTCAAGGCCTGTTGTTTGCCGTAAAAGGCATTCAAGTTACAAACCTGGATATGTGTGTCCATAAAGTTATTCCTGTGTTCAAACTGTCATTGCGAGGAGGATTGAGTAGCCGCGAAGCGGCGTAACGCCCTGTGCCCTTTCAGGGTTGAAATCCGACGAAGCAATCTCCTCGAACAATCAATTGCATAATTACTTGAGATTGCCACGCCGCAAAGAACGCGGCTCGCAATGACATGAGGCGACATTACTTCACTGTATATTTATTCAAGCGAGCCGAAATCCATCTCGAACTGATGCTGATAATCAAAACAATGATGGTGAGAATCAACGCCGAGGCATAGCCGCGCTGCTGCACGGTTGGATACGGTGTGCCTAATTGAAAGAACACGGCCAATGGCAGGGATGCCGTTGGCTGCATCAACGAGGTTGGAATGCGATCGGTATAGCCTGCAGTAAACAGCACAGAAGCCGCGTCGCCGATGCCGCGTCCGAACGCTAAAAGAATCGCGGTGATGATGCCGGGCAGCATCTGACGAATCACAATGCGCAGCGCAACTTCCAGCTTGGTCGAGCCGAGGGCCAGCGCGGCCTGCTCAAGGTCGGAGGGCATGCGGCGGATCACTTCATCCATGGCGCGCATCATGATCGGCAATTCCACCAGCGATAAAACGATAATGCCTGCCAGCAGTGAAGCGCGCAATCCAATGGCAAGCATGATCGTGAAACCGAATACGCCATAGACAATCGTCGGAATGCCCCACAACACATCCAGCGAGAGGCGCACATAATGTCCCCAATCCGAGTCGCCGAGATACGTTTCGAGATAAAGTGCGATTGGCAAGCTAAGGACCAATGCCAGCAATGTGCCGCCGCCCGCCAGATACATCGAACCGAGAATGGCATTCAACACGCCGCCGCCTTTGCCAAGATAGAAACCGCCCTGCGGCACTTGCGTGATCATATCCCAAGTCAGCGCGGGCAAGCCTTTGAGGAGGATCGTCCACAGAATCAAGCCAAGGGCGATTGCCACGACAATAAACGAAAACAACATGACGCCCTTTACAAAGGTCTCGAGAATATGCCGACGTTTCCAACGCTTTTTCATCATACCCAATTCCTCCCCAACATTCTTTGAAGCACAAGCGTCGAAAGGATGTTGAAGATCAAAATCAGGATGAGCAGAACAAGCGCCGCGCATAACAACGCCGCGTCGTATAGCGGGATGGACATCATGTCGCCGTAATTGTTGGCGATCAGCGCTGGAAGCGGATACGCCGCGTCGAACAGCGACTTTGGAACTTGTGCCACATTCCCGACCACCATCAACACCGCCATCGTTTCCCCTAATGCTCGGGACGCCGCCAAGACAACTGCCGCCACCATTCCGGGAACGACGCGCGGAATCACAATTCGACGAATCGTCTGCCATTGGGTCGCGCCGACTGCCAACGAGGCATGTCGAAGATCGCTCGGCACCGTTAGCAAAATTTCGTACACTACCGAAATAATCAAAGGAGCGATCATCACGGCCAAAACAATCCCGCCTGCGACGATGCTGAAACCGGTCGGCTGATTGACGGCGAAAATCGGGATGAAGCTAAGCCATCGTTTTGACAGAGGCGCAAGCATATCTTCCACGAACGGAACGATGGCAAGCAATCCCCATACGCCATAAACGACAGGCGGAATGGCTGCCAGTAAATCAAGAATGGGCTTTGCAATGGAGCGGATAAACGAATGCGAATATTCAGAAAGATAAAGGGCCGTCAACAGGCACGGCGGCACAGCCAGCAAAACGCCAACCGCCGTTACCCAAAAGGTCCCGGCAATATAAGGCCAAAAACCAAATAAGCCTTTATCGGGCTGCCAGGTTGAACCCAGGAATAATTCTTTTGGCGAATACGCACTTAAAATAGGCCAGGAGCGCACAATCAATATCAGGGAAACTACCGCGATGAGCAGAATGGGCAACAACGTTATTGCAAAAAACGTGCGTTTGGCGAATTGATTTTGTCGGTCCCGAGCGGTTACAGAAGGCCGGTTCTGCCGACCTTCTATTTCCAGATTTATTTGGCTTTGATCAAATGGAATATATTGATTCATTTGATCTTTACCAAAGCCGCCGCCTGCTGATCTGGAGTGAGAGGCACATAGCCTGCCTGGCTCAATTCCTTCTGACCGTCTGTAAGAATCCAAAGAAGAAACGCTTGCACCAAGCCGGTTGGTTTGCCTTTCGTCACGAGATTCTCGAAGCGAGCCGGAGGCGAGGGATACTTTCCAGAAGAAACCGCGCTGACAGCCTCCGCTGTGGTTTTGTAGATTTCATCCAGTGTAACTTGTCCGGTGCCATTCACGTCAATCGGAGGCACAACCGCTCCATCGACGATCTTTCCGCTGGTCACATCGAACACGCTATTCAAATTGCTGTACGCGATTCCCAACGGATCTTTGATAACCGTATCGACCAGCGCCGGTTCGCTATTCACGCCGATAGCGGTTTTCAGAATATCAGCCTGGACCTTCCCGCCGCAGAACTGCGCCCACATATCCGCCGCGCCCGCCGAGTCGGATCGGGTATACACATGGATTGCATCCATATTCGATGAATCGCCGATCACTTGTCCCCAAGTGGTGACCTCGCCCGTGATGAAAATCTTCTTGAACATGGCCGGGCTGATCCCCTTTGTCATCAACGTAGACAATACCGGATTCTTCGCACTGATGACTGGGAAGACCGCGTCTTTCGCGACCGGAATCCAGTACGCGCCTTTGGCCTCTTCTGCCGGTTGAATGGAACGAGACACCATGCCGATATCCACCGCGCCTGCCAGAGTATCCGTCATGCCTTTGCCCGCCCCACCCGCCTGAACGTTGAATTGAACCTTGGGATTTAGCTTGGTGAACTCAGCCGCCCAGACGGTCATCATCGGATATAACGCAAACGCCCCGGAGACATTGATCGTTCCGCTCAAGGCTGTGGAAGAGGAAGGAGCAGCCGAAGTCGCGGTAGCCGCGCCTCCACAGGCGGTAAGCAACATGGTCCCCACTACAGCCAAGCTGATTAACATGAAGACCATTTTTTTCATTCTGCCTCCAAAGTATCGACTTTATATTATAAAGTCTATAATACTAATAGACTTTTAGACCGTAAAAAAAGTTGGAAAACGTTCACAGCTCAATTACGCTAACGATTTACGAACATCGTCAACGCGCTGTATTACATCCTCCAACGAAGTACCATCGAGAATTTGTGAAATCGAATTGCGCACATCACCCATCACCAAGCGCAAGCCGCAAGTTTCTTCATCCGGGCATCCACACGGTTCGTAAGCCATCTGGCTTACGCACTTGACGGGCGCCAAAGGGCCATCCAAGACGCGTACGATTTGACCAAGGCTAATCTCGCTTGCAATCTTTGCCAAATGATACCCGCCGCCCACGCCCATTTTGCTGTGCAGCAATCCTGCATTTTTCAAAGTAAGCAAGATTTGTTCAAGAAATTTGGCAGGGATCTTCTCGGTCTCCGATATCTCCCGAATCTGAAGCACGGGAGGATTTCCATCCTGTCCCGGAGTTGCCAATCGGATCATGGCCCGCAAGCCGTATTCACCGCGTTTCGATAGTCTCATAGTAAGTCTACTTTTATTATAGGGTTTATAAATTACTTCGTGAATACTGTCAAGCAAATTTGGATATTTTATGTCCATATATTTTACCATTGACTTTTTAGAATATTTGTTCTATATTTAAAGCGGCTCTATAGTTTGGTAGAAGAGCCAAGGAGATTTCGATGAACAAACCCTTCCCTATTCGGTTTATACCTTTCCTGCGCAACACAGCCTCAAGGCGCGGTGCAATATTCGGCGTTATCCTGCTCTGCGCGTTGATGGCCTTTGAAGTCTTTAACTATTGCACTACAGCTTTCGCACTCAATGATTTACTGGGAGATCTAAAATTTGCAGGGGTCACTTGGGCGACAATTCTTGCCCTCGCGTTTTGCGGCATAGACTTCGCGGGCATTGCACGCATCTTCACGCCGCAACACGGCCGCGAAGAGCCGGCTGAAGCTTGGTATCTCTTCGGCGCATGGCTCCTGGCCGCCTTGTTCAATGCGATGCTTACATGGTGGGGAGTCTCCGTAGCGATCATGGATCACACTTCACAGGGCAGCGTGTTGATCGGCGAAAATACACTGATCAAGGCGGTGCCTGTCTTTGTGGCTGTAATGGTCTGGCTGATTCGTGTTCTCATCATTGGGACTTTCTCGATTGCAGGCGAAAACCTTTTCAGCATTGCCGATACTCGATCACCAAATCTTAGACAGATTCGTTCTGCCTATCAGGCGAAGCCACACCCATCCGTTCAGACTCCGACTTATATTCGTCCCGCTCCCAAACCTTCCGCGGCCTTCAATGCTTCCCAACCGATCATACCCAACGAGCCGACCTATCATCCCGTAGGGATGAGCGCCCAACCCCACGATGGAAACCGCGCCATACGGCGATAAGGTGATATTGACACAAATGGTAACTCGCCCCGAAGCTCACTTTCGAGGCGAGTTCTTTACATTAACCGCATTCCCAATGAGCGGGAACATTTGGCATTAGCTTAACGTCTTTCTTGAAAAATCAAAGGAGCAGCTATGAGAACCAAATTCATTCTTACATCGGCGGTTATGATCCTGGCAATCATGTTGAGCGCCTGCGGCACGACAACCACCGCATCCAACCCGTCGCCTGCCCCGCGCACGCTAAGCGTGACCGGAAGCGGACTGGTGTATCTCAACCCCGATGTGGCGTATATCAACATCGGCGTACGCACGGAGTCGCCTACCGCAACGGAGGCCGTCTCGGCCAACAACACACAGACTCAGCAAGTGATTAATTCATTGGAAAACTCTGGTGTGGATGCGAAAGATATTCGAACCACCAACTTCAGCATCTATCCCAACACACAATACGATCAACAGACCGGAAAGCCCACGAGCACAACGTATTCTGTGGATAACACAGTGTATGTAACTGTTCATCAGTTGGACAAGCTGGGCGATCTATTGGATGCCGCGGTACAAGCAGGTGCGAACAACATCAACAGTATTCAGTTCGATGTTTTCAATAAAAGCTCGGCGATCAAACAAGCCCGTGATCAAGCTGTCAAAGATGCGCAAACACAAGCGCAGGAACTTGCTTCCACTGCAGATGTAACGCTCGGCAATGTGCAAACAATTAGCTTCACGAACAATATTCCGCAACCTGTCACAGATGTCTTTTCACAAAACCGCAGCCTTGCCGCGGCCCCAGCCGCCTCCGTGCCAATCAGCAGCGGTCAATTGACATTGACGGCAACCGTCGATATAACCTACCAACTCAAGTGAGACTCGCTTCTCAACATCAGCCCGCTTCTTATACCGGAAGCGGGCTTTTCTTTCTGACTAAAAAGGCGAATTACCTCATTGGTATAATCTCATAAATATTTTCGAAACAATGAACAGGAGTCACGATGCTAAAGGTTGGATACATCGGTTTGGGGTTGATGGGCAAGTCCATTGCTCGCAATATTCTAAATGCGGGTTTTCCACTCACAGTTCATAATCGCTCGAGCGCCGCAGTGAACGAACTTGTCAGTGAAGGGGCGACTGCCGCAAATTCGCCCGCTGAAGTTGCATCGCAGGTGGATGTGGTATTCACCAACTTACCGGATACGCCGGATGTGGAAAAAGTCGTGCTGGGTGAAAAAGGAATCATCGAAGGCGCACATCAAAGTTTGATCCTCGTGGACAATTCCACCATCAAACCCGCTTCGGCGCGGATGATGGCGGAAAAGCTGTCAGCCAAAGGCGTACTCGCGTTGGACGCGCCCATTTCCGGCGGGGATATTGGTGCGAAAAATGGAACGTTGACCATCATGGTCGGCGGCCCATCTGAAGCTCTCGAAAAGGTCATGCCTGTTTTCAAAGCAATGGGCAAAACGATTACGCATGTCGGTGATTCCGGCGCGGGACAAGTCGCGAAGGCTGCAAATCAAATCATGGTCGCGGCGCAGATGACGGCAATGGGCGAACTGCTGATCTTTGCGCGCAAGGCCGGAGTCGATCCGCAAAAAGTAGTGGAGGCCATCAAAGCAGGCGCGGCCCAATGCTGGACATTGGATGTCAAAACGCCGCGTTTGTTCGCAGGCAACCGCGTACCAGGTTTCAAGGCTTATATGCAATTGAAGGATATGAGGATCGTGATGGATACGGCGCGCGAGTACGGCGTGCCGCTGTCCTCTGCAGCCGAGAACACAAAGCTTTTCGAGAAGATGATCGAACTTGGAATGGGCGAATTGGACAACTCAGCTGTGATCGGCGTGGTCGAAAAGCTGGCAAATATAAATTTATTGGAATAACCCGACTATGCAAAAACGCTTTCTGCCGCTGCTCGTCGACTACGCTTTGATTTTTATCGGCGCGGTCATTCAAGCCATTGGGTTGCGATTATTCCTCGTCCCAGCCAATCTCGCCAGCGGCGGCGTAAGCGGCATTTCTCAACTGATCAATCATTACACTTACTGGCCGATTGGGCTGATGGTGTTGATCGGGAACATCCCGCTATTTGTTCTTGGCTGGCGTTTCCTCGGCGGACTGCGCTTTGCGCTGCGCACCGCCTTCGCTGTGATCGTGTATTCCCTTTTCGTGGATTTGATTCCGCATCTGAACATTTTTCCCGCACAAGGCATCACCGATGACATTTTTCTCAACTCCCTTTACGGAGCGGTCGTCAGCGGCGTGGGATACGGATTGGTTTATCGGGCGCGCGGGACGAGCGGCGGCTCGGACGTCCTGGCTCGAATCTTAAATCACTATCGAAGCGTCCCGATGACGCAGAGTTACCTGATGGTGGATTCGGCTGTGATGCTCGCCGCGGGATTCGTCTTTGGCTGGAAAGAGGCGCTTTATGCCATCATCACGCTATATGTCAGCGGCCTTGTTTCGGAAACTGTGCTGGAAGGTCCGGGCATGGTGCGAACCGCGCTGATCGTGAGCAGCAAACCGGATGAGATTGCCCACCGTGTGCTGGTGGATATGGAACGCGGCATGACCATTTTACAGGGAAAAGGCGCTTACACAGGCGCAGAACATCCTGTGCTTTATTGTGTAGTCAGCCGCTCGGAAGTTTCTCAACTGAAAGCGATCCTTCAGGAAATCGATCCGCAGGCTTTTATGGTCATCGGCCAGGCGCATGAAGCGGTGGGAGAAGGGTTCAAACCGCTTCAAAAAACGTGAACATTCCCAGCGCAGCGAGCCATCCTGTGCAAACAAGCCGTAATTTATTGACGATTCGACGCCGCGCGTGGTATTATTCGCCAGCTAAAAACCGGCCCAAGGCTGGGTTTGTATATAAAAACAGGAGAAGATTATCAGCGCCGTTGAATTTCGAGTAAATGAAAATATCCGGGTCCCCGAGGTACGATTGATCGGGCCCGATGGTGAGAACGTCGGGGTCGTTGCAACCAAACAAGCGTTACAGATTGCGCGTGAAGCCGAGTTGGATCTGGTGGAAGTTTCGCCGAATGCCACACCGCCAGTTTGCCGTGTGACCGATTTTGGAAAGTTCATTTATGAGCGGACCAAGAAAGAGCGCGAAGCGCGCAAGTCGCAAACCAAGATCGAAGTCAAAGAGATCCGCCTGCGTCCCAAGACCAACGAAGCACACCGCGGCTTCAAAGTGGATGACGCCCGCCGTTGGCTCTTACAGGGACACAAGGTGCGGGTCACGATCAGGTTCCGCGGCCGCGAAATGGATTATCCCGAAATTGCGCTGGAAGACCTGAAAGAGATTGCCGAGTCGCTGGCGGATGTCAGCACGATCGAGCAGGCTCCGATGATGGAAGGCAGGACAATGCTCGTGGTGTTGGCGCCAGGCAAGTCGTCCGCCAAGAAAAAAGAAAAAGCTGAAAGTCAGAGCGCAGATAGTAAAGAGTAGTTGCTGCTCTCTGACCGTCTATTCTCTGTTTACTACATTTTGAAAGGAGAACGTTAAAGTGCCTCGTAAAGCCAAATCCGGCAAATTCAAGCTCAAGACCCACAAGGCGACATCGAAACGATTCCGCCTGACGGGTTCGGGTAAATTGGTGCGCACGAAAGGCGGCAAAAGCCACCTGCGCCGAAATAGATCAAAGCGCACCAAAAACCAGCTCTCAGAGATGCAGAGTGTTCATGGCCGCAGCTTCGTCAAGAACGTGAAGCGTCTCGCTCCCAATATGGAAGATTGAGCATATCGTATCCAAACTTTTTATTGCGGCTCCTGAATGTATACAACTGGCATAACTTGTCGACGTTCAGAGGTTCGCAGGAGATAAACCATGACAAGAATTAAAGGCGGTCCGTACGGACACCTTCGCCACAAGCGAGTTTTGAAGTTCACCAAAGGGCAGCGCGGCGCCAAACACTTTTTGTTCAAGCGTGCCAACGAGGCCATGCTGAAGAGTCTGTGGTACGCCACGCGCGACCGCAGAGTCCGCAAGCGTGATCTGCGCAAGTTGTGGATTGCCCGTATCAATGCGGCGGCGCGGCTGAACGGAACAACCTACAGCCGTCTCGTTGCGGCGATGAAGAAAGCGAACATCACCCTCAACCGCAAGATGCTGGCAGACATTGCCGTCCGCGATCCGAAAGCGTTCGCGGCGGTGGTCGCACAAGCGAAATGAAATAGTAATCAGCAATCAGTAATTGCGCCCGTTGGGTTTTGACCCGGCGGGCGTTTTCGTTGTAGAATGGACGCATGAACAAGGTTTTGATTGAACATATTCTTTCAACGAAACAAACGCTTCAAATCGTTCAAGGCGATCTTACCGCTGAAACGACGGATGCGATTGTCAACGCGGCGAATGAACACTTGGCGCATGGCGGCGGCGTGGCTTGGGCCATTGTCCGGCGTGGAGGTGAAGTCATTCAACGAGAATCGGAGGAATGGATTCGCAAACACGGAACTGTATCTCATGCGCGTCCCGCGTGGACTTCGGGCGGGAATCTGCCTGCGAAATATGTGATCCACGCTGTGGGTCCGGTGTGGGGCGACGGAGACGAGGATAATAAATTGTCGGCGGCCATTAACGGATCGTTGGAAGTCGCAGATGAATTGAAATGTGCATCTATTTCAATTCCTGCCATCTCGACCGGCATTTTTGGCTTTCCAAAAGAACGCGCGGCAAAAATTATGTTTTCTGCAATTGAAAATTATTTTTCTCAGCATGAATCTGGAATCAAGTCAGTTCGATTGGTTTTATTCGACGAAGCAACCATAAATGCATTTATGTCTCAATGGTCTTACAAGTCCGACAAGTCTAGCAGATCCGACTTGTGAGACCGATTGACTTGTTAGACTTATAAGACTTCGATGATCTCTTCTAATCAAAATCCAAAAATCAAACTCGCCCGTGCCTTGACCGGTCGCCCGCGAAGTACCCGAGGGGTGAAAGAACGACGCGAGGCGAACGCGTTTCTTGCTGAAGGCGTGCGATTAGTGGAAGAAGCAGCAAATAGTAATTGGGAATTTCGTTTTGTTTTGTATTCCGATGAACTAAGTGACCGGGGGAAGAAATTGGTTGAGAAGTTAGAAGAGAAAAAGATAGAAGTCGAGAAAGTCGAAAGTAGCTTATTGCAATCGCTAAGCGAAACGGAAACATCGCAAGGTATTCTCGCTGTTCTCAAGGATTCCCGAATCTCAATTCCCGATTCTCCGAACTTTATTTTGATTCCTGATTCCATCCGCGATCCAGGCAATCTCGGAACCTTACTTCGCACCGCGGACGCGGCTGGCGTGCAGGCGGTATTGATTCCGCCTGAAACCACCGATGCTTTTGCGCCGAAAGTCGTCCGTGCGGGCATGGGCGCACATTTTCGCTTGCCGATTCATTCGATGAGTTGGGATGAAATTCGCGAATATGCGTTGCACCTAACTAAACGCGACGAGTCAAATCGGGAGGACTCTGTCCGCTTAACGGAAACGTCCAACCCTTCTGGTGCGACGCATTCGCGCATTCAAGTCTATATCGCCGACATGAATGGACAATCGTGTTGGGAAACAGACTTTCGTCAGCCGCTGGCGTTGATCATTGGCGGAGAAGCCGAAGGCGCGAGCGAGCAAGCGCGCAAATTGACAAATGCTTTTGTGAAAATTCCAATGGCTGGCAAAACAGAATCGTTGAACGCGGCCGTGGCTGGATCGGTATTGATGTTTGAAGTGATGAGGCAAAGAAGAATTAAACACGAATGAAAGAAGGGCAAACATGAAAACTAAAATCGTCCTTGTTCTTATTGCATTGATATTATCTGCCTGCGGTTCGGTGGGAAATAATCAGAGTGCAAATTCACCAACTGTAATTATTGTTGCATCTCCAACTGTCGAGATTACATCTACCGTATCTCCAACCCCAACCACACCGATGATTCAAGTTGGCAATATTCAAGTGCTCGATCCCCAAGCATCAAACCCAGAATTATTCGATGTGTTTAGCGCTGATTCACCAATTGTTCAATTTCGAGATGCTATGAGTGAGGTCGGTATTACTATAGACATGCAACAAGTGACCGCCCAACTCGAAAATCCTCAAAATTTCGAGGTGATTAAAGGCGCGGATGGAAAAACTTATGTTCTTACTTTATACACGATTACTAACAAAAATAACACTTCTTATACCGTAGGCTTAATCGCAGAGCAAGAAGAGAATCAGAGATGGCAATGGAAAGACATTACAGTTGGACTTAAAGCGCTAGCGAACAGCATCAATTTTCAGTTTGGCTCGCAAGTGGTTTATTACAAATTAAATGATCCTAGCTATAACAATATAATAAAAGGCGATTACAACCTATACATGATAGATGGGGAATTAAATGAACCTAGTTTATGGCTTGCTCCATTGCCAGGTGAAACTGATCCATCAAAGAAATATGGAAACTATGATTACACTAGAGCAAGTAGTGTGGTTTCTACAGCAGCAGGAAATGGAGCAATAATCCAAGCTCATCATCTTATTGACGCCCGCCCCACAAGCGATCTTCCAAATTGGTTAATAAAAGGTGATTTCTCCAGACAGGTTTATATTGATGTGATGCAGACTCACATCAAATCAACAATGACGTATTTTAAACAGAAATATCCTGGTATTGTTCAGCAGTATACAGTAGTAAATGAAGCTTTTGATTGGAATAAGCTTGCCGGTTTTTGGTACGGAAAAATCGGTTCTGATTTTATAAACCTTGCATTTCAAACAGCAAGAACCGCAGACCCGAACGCAGTCTTGCTTTATAATGATGTAAATGTATTTAATGAGGGCAAAGTAGACGATCATGATCGAGCTGTATTTTCTTTGGTAAAGGGTCTTAAGCAACAGGGTTTAATTGATGGGATTGGCCTAGAAATGCACTTGGATGCAAATAATATTCCTTCACCAGAGATCTTCCGTCAACTAATTGAGATGTACAAGCAGCTTGGCGTTAAAGTTTATGTAACAGAGTTCGATATAGATTTTAGCAACTTCAAGGGAACTGAAGCCGATAAACAAATTTTAAAAGCAAAAGTGTATGGGAAAATGCTAGATGTTGCTTTACAGGAAAATAGATGGCTTTACTACTTTTGGTTTTACGGGAGCGGCTGCCTGGCATCCTGACGGAGTAATTTTCAATGAAAATTATCAGCCAGAAGCCGCTTTTTATGCGGTCGCTTCTGATCTGGTTTCTGAAGCGACATCAAAGTAACAAAAGATGTTTCTATGAAACTCCGTTCCATCACCTATTTCTGCAATCCCAAATATCCTTTGGATGAGAAAGTCATCCAAGTGGCCGGAGAATTTCTTGCCAAAGCCAAGTCGGCGTATGAAGCCGCGGGCTATGAAGTTCAGACCGTGCGCTTGGCAACGATTCCGTTTCCAAAGTTGCTTGGCGAAAAACACATCCATGATCTGCCGAAGATCGTGGAACAACTTGAAAAGTCGATTCAACAAATCGGCGTGGGATATTTATCGTTGGGTCCAGCCTTGACAGACTTCCGAAGTCTTGAAGACTTCGGAAGTCTCAAGTGCTATGAAGTGATTCCCGAAGCGATTGCCGCCTCGCAAAATATTTTCTTCGGCGGTGTGATGGCAGATAAAAAGGTTGGCATCTCGCTCGAAGCTATCAAAGCGTGTGCGAACGTCATCGTCAAGTCTGCGCCGATCGATCCGAATGGATTCGCAAATTTAAGATTTACGGCGTTGGCAAATGTCAAAGCGGGCGCGCCATTTTTCCCTGCCGCGTATCACAAAGGCAATCAACCTGCTTTTGCCATCGCAACCGAAGCGGCGGATTTGGCGGTCGAAGCATTTAGCGGGCAGAAGACCGTGGACGGTGGACGAAGCGAGTTGATTTCCAAGATCACGAAACACGGAAAGGCAATTGCTCGCGTAGCTCAGGAACTTGCCCGATTTCCAATTCCCGATTCCCAATTTCCAAAATTCGGCGGCACTGACTTTTCGCTCGCGCCATTTCCCGATGATACGCAATCGCTCGGCAACGCGGTCGAAAGGATGGGCGTTCCGAAAATTGGATTGCATGGATCGCTGGCCGCGGCGGCACTTCTCACCGAAGCAGTTGACCGCGCCGATTTTCCTCATATTGGCTTCAGCGGCTTCATGCAGCCCGTGCTCGAAGATTCTATTCTGGCAAAACGCGCTGCGGAAGGCACGTTGACCATCAAAGATCTTTTACTTTACTCGACAGTTTGCGGAACAGGCTTGGACACAGTCCCGTTGCCGGGAAATACAACTGCGGACCAACTCGTTCCTCTACTTCTCGATCTTTCCACCCTCGCGCTGCGTCTCGATAAACCGCTGACCGCGCGTCTGATGCCTGTTCCAAATAAACGCGCAGGTGATGCTACAAACTTCGATTTTGGATTCTTTGCAAATAGTAAAGTGATGATGCTCGAATCATTGCCATTGTCCTCTCCGTTAAACGGCGATGAGATTTTGCAAATCAAGAAACGTTAGCAAGTTCGCAAGTTCAACATTCGTTCGTGGAGATTAGCGAAAATTCGTGGGTGAGATTTTCGAGCTGAGAAAAAATTCAAAATAATGGAAGCCGCCCGTGGTCGGGAAAGAAGCGAATTGAATCGGTTATAATCCGTCTGCAAGAGAGTTGGTCATATTATTTAACTTGGAGGTGCTTTGTGGATCTCTCGAAGCATGCGTTCTTTGAGGGAAAGATTGTTCCGCTTTCAGATGCAAAAATCAATATCGCCACTCACGGCTTTTTGTACGGCACAGCCTTATTTGGCGGTATACGAGCCTACTGGAACGAAGAGAAGAAACATCTCTTCGTTTTTCGTCCCTGGGATCATTATCATCGCCTTTTGCACTCCGCGCACATTATGGCGATGCAAACCAGTTACGATGAAGAAAGCTTGATCGAACTGACATTGGAATTGCTGCGGATGGATGACTATCAACAGGATGTGTATTTGCGCCCCACGTTCTATAAGGCCGATTTGGGAATTGGGGTGAAACTGCATAATCTCAAAGATGAGTTCAGTATGTTTACGATGGCCTACGAAAAATATGTCAAGAACGATACCAACGCACACGTGACAGTTTCATCATGGCGGCGAATCGACGATAATATGATTCCCGCACGCGGAAAGGTGGCGGGCGCCTACGCCAACTCGGCGCTGATCAAAACGGATGCCAACCTTTCCGGGTTCGATGAAGCGCTCGTGCTGGACCAGAACGGTCACATCTCCGAAGGCTCGGCGATGAATGTCTTTATGATACGTGACGGCGTGGTCATTACGCCGCCGGTCACGGATAATATTCTCGAAGGCATCACGCGCAAATCGGTGATCGAGTTGATGCGCAACGAAATGGGGCTTCAAGTCACCGAACGTTCGATTGATCGCACGGAGGTTTCGATTGCGGAAGAATTCTTTATGACCGGCACCGCGGCGCAGATCATGGCCGTTACGAAAGTGGATCATCGCCCCATTGGGAACGGCGTGATGGGGCCTATTACCATGAAGTTGCGAAGTTTATACGACGATGCCTTGCGCGAAAAGAATCCCAAATACCACAAGTGGAATATAGAGGTGTAATAAATCAAACGGCGGCCTTTGGGCCGCCGTTTGATTTGTATTGGTTCTATTGCCGTTTCTTGAAGTGCACAAGGATCAAGTTCTTGCTGCACTCACTATACGTGTCGATGTAAAGATTATTGGCAAGCGGCAGCCCAGCCTGATCGAGCAACTGAACATAGAGTTGCTTGGTCGATGCAATCGGAGTGTTACCAAGCGTAAACTCAAAGCCCGACCTTCCGTAGTCAGGACTAACGCCGCTGACGGTTGTGAGGTTAATGGGGTTACCGTTATAGGTTCCGACAAGACGAATAACCAGTCCGATAATTGGGCTGTTGGAAGCATCGTCAACCGAACCACCGATACCTTGCCATCCGCATCCAAGATCGGCCAGATGAGGAATAACTGTGCTGGCATACGCGTTGGCTGTGCCAAAGAATGGTGCCTTCGGCGTTGCAGTTGGCGTGAGGGTCGTTGTCGGAGGGACGAGTGAGAAAGGCGTTTCGGTGGGAATCGAAGTAAAGGTCGGGGGTGGCGTGTCGGTCGGCGTCATGAACGGAGGCTTGGTCGGAGTCCATGTGGCCTGCAGTTGGATCGGCGTGATGGTCGGTGTGGCAAGTTGGGGCAGCGGGGTCGAAGGAGGAAATGGATTCAGCAGCACGTTGGGGTTGACGAAAACCAAAACATAATAACCGCCAATGCAAACCGTGATCAAGAGCACAACAATGGACAGAATGTCCCATGGATTGAAACGCCTCCCCGCAGGTCTTCCGCTTTGTCCGTCGAAGTCATAATTACTCATTGTGATTTCTCCATCGAAAACATTCGTCAATTAGAGGATGGCGCCAACACAATATTGGCCTGCGCTCTTTGCTGGGTTACCCAGTTCTTCAAAGCCAGTTGCTGCATCGCATAATACGCATCGGGCGACAAGGGATGGTTCGCGTCGCGCTCCAAAACCTTGATGATGTCATAACCGACGCCGGTCTGGATGATGCCGCTGGTCTGCCCGACCTGCAGGCTGAAGGCCGCCTGCTCCACGCTTGGGTCAAGCAAGTACCCTTTCGGAAACCAGCCTAAATCGCCGCGCGCGTCCGGATCATATTCGGCCGCCAGCTTATCGAAGTCCGCGCCCCCTTGCAATTGCTGCAAAACATTCTGGGCATCAGCCTGATTGTATAGCAGAATTTGCTGGACATGCACCTGATCCGCCGTTTTGGGAACCGCATCGATGATCTTATCCCGCATCCAGGCCGCATCAATCGAAAGCTTCAAGCTGGCGCGGAATGTCGCCTCGGTATATCCGTGAGCAGATTCCCATTGCGACAATTTATCTGGACCGCCAAGCTGAGAGGCCAGCGCATCCATCCGCGACTGTAAAGCGGAATCCGATATTTCGTAGCCCGCGGCCTTTGCGCCTTTTTCCAGCAAAACCTGCGTAATCAAATCTTCCAAAACAGCCTTGCCGGCATCCGCATCAGAAACATTCTTTTTCAAAGCCTGCTGTGCCGCTTTGAAGCGAGTCAGCTCAGCCGTATATTCCGCCACGGGGATGCCCTCGCCATCGACAGTCGCGGCCATGGGCAGCGAGGTGGCAGTCGGAGTTACCGGTGCAGCAGTAGCTGTCGGCGTGGACGCAGGTTTGGCTCCAAACAACGAACCGCAGGCAGAAAGGCCCAGCATGAGAATTATGATGAAAGGAATCAGAACCCAACGGGAATAAGAATGCATCGTTCAAATTATACCAATTAAAAAATTGTAGGGGCGACAGGCCTGTCGCCCCTACAAGATTGTAGTTTTGGTTTAGTAATCCATACCGCCCGGAGGCATGGCCGGTGCAGGCTTTTCCTTTTCAGGAATATCGGTGACCAGCACATCGGTTGTCAGGATCATGGCTGCAATCGACGAGGCGTTTTCGAGAGCGCCGCGCACGACCTTGACGGGATCGATCACGCCCGCCTCGATCATATCGGTATACTCGCCGGTCAAAACATTGTAGCCAATGTTCTTGTTCTTTACTTCGGCAGCCTTGCGGCGGACAGAGTCGATAATGACTGAACCGTCCTGGCCAGCGTTGCCCGCGAGTTTGCGGATTGGAGCTTCGAGCGCCTTCTTTACAATATTGATGCCGACACGAATTTCTTCGTCATCGTCGTTGGCCTTCATCATCCTATCAAGTTTGCCAGAAGCGTTGATGAGGGAAATCTCACCGCCGGGAACGATGCCTTCCTCGACCGCGGCGCGTGCTGCTGAAAGCGCATCTTCCACGCGATGCTTCTTCTCTTTCATCTCAGTCTCGGTTGCCGCGCCCACCCGGATGATGGCAACGCCGCCGCTCAACTTGGCGAGGCGCTCCTGCAATTTCTCTTTATCGTAATCGCTGGTGCTCTTCTCGATCTCGGCGCGGATTTCCTTGATGCGGCCCTCGATGCCGCTCTTGGTTCCCTTGCCGCCGATGATCGTAGTGTTCTCTTTATCAGCGACGACTTTTTCGGCTTTGCCGAGGTCCTGGACGGTAGCCGTTTCCAGCTTGCGGCCAAGCTCCTCGGAGATAACTGTTCCGCCGGTGAGCGTGGCGATATCCTGTAGCATGGCTTTGCGGCGATCACCAAATCCAGGCGCCTTGACGGCGACCACATTCAACATGCCGCGCAATTTGTTAAGGATCAAAGTGGCGAGCGCTTCGCCATCGATATCTTCGGCAATAATCAGGAGTTCGCGCTTGCCGAGTTGGACGAGTTTCTCCAGCAACGGAACCACATCCTGGGCCGCGGAAATTTTCTTTTCGTTGATCAGAATATACGGATCAGTAATCACCGCTTCCATCTGATCGGTATTCGTAATGAAGTACGCCGAGAGGTAGCCGCGGTCGAACTGCATGCCTTCCACATATTCCGTTTCATCAGACAGGGATTTCGATTCCTCGACAGTGATCACGCCATCCTTGCCGACCTTGTCCATCACATCTGCGATCAATTCGCCGATCTTTTCATCCGCGGCGGAGTTGGTCGCGACCGAAGCGATCTCTTCCCTGGTATCGATCTTGACCGACATCTTGCGCAGTTCTTCGACTACGGATTCCGTAGCGGTCTCGATGCCGTGCTTGATGAGCATGGGATTGTAGCCAGCTTCGAGCGCCTTAAGGCCTTCGTTGACAATGGCATGTGCCAACACCGTGGAGGTGGTGGTTCCGTCACCGGCAATGTCGTTGGTCTTGGTCGCAGCTTCCTTGAGAAGCTGGGCGCCCATATTCTCGAACGGATCTTCCAGTTCGATTTCCTTGGCAACAGAAACGCCATCATGAGTAACGGTCGGGGAACCGAACTTGCGGTCCACCGCCACATTGCGGCCTTTCGGACCGAGCGTCGCGCCGACCGAATTGGCAACCACGTTCATGCCATTCTTAAGCTTGCGGCGCGCTTCTTCAGAAAAAACAAGTTGTTTAGCAGTCATGGGTCATTACCTCCAAAGTTAACTTTCGACCACCGCGAGAATGTCGCTTTCGCGCAAGATGAGCAGTTTCTTGCCATTCATCTTGATCTCGGTGCCGGAATATTTGGCGAACAATATCTTATCGCCGACTTTCACTTCCATGGGGATGCGCTCTCCCTTATCGTCGCGATCACCCGGACCTGCCGCCAGGACTTTGCCTTCCTGGGGCTTCTCTTTGGCAGTCTCAGGCAGGATGATCCCGCCCGTCGTGACCTCTTCCTGCTCAATCGGTTCGATAATCACGCGTCCGCCCAGAGGTTTGAGTTTTAGCTTACTTGCCATCTTTACCTCCTGAAAAGTTTTTTGTATAATCACAAAATTAGCACTCTCACTTCCTGAGTGCTAAGCGTATGATACCGAATTCACAAGTCTCCGTCAAGAGCATCGATGCTTTTCTAACAAAATTCTGATGTGGGCAGATTCTCTATGGGATCTGGGGAGTCGCGGGGTTGGCTGTAGGAAATGGTGTGGACGTGGCAAGCGGCTGCTCAGGAATGAATGTTGGGGTGG
>JBJKOR010000043.1:0-29516 GCA_046707185.1 Anaerolineales bacterium
CAAAACCACCAGGCGACCATGAACACCTTTGAGAACCAAGTCCAGCGCCAAATTTCCAAACGCCATGGGGACTATCGAGTCAATGGCATCCGGGTCGCCGCCGCGCACCATGTAGCCCAGTTTTTGATCCACCACATCTATAGCCTGCCCGTCATTGAACTTCGGCGAAGCCTCTTTGATCCTGGCCGACACCATATCGCCGATCCCGCCCAATTTGGCATGACCATAAGCATCGGTTGTGCGGCCTTCGAAGACCATCTCACCATCTTCGAACATGGCACCTTCTGAAACCAACAAAATGGAATAACGGCTGGGATTGCTCAAACGATCCTTGCTCAGTAATTCCGTCAGGTGATCGATGTTGAATTGGAATTCGGGGATGACACAACGGTTTGCCGCGCCGGCCATGGTCGGGACCATGGCGGTAAAACCCGCATAACGCCCAAAGACTTCCAGGACGAGAAAACGTTCATGCGAACCGGCAATTGTCCGCAGGCTATTGGTCAGTGCGATGGTACGCGTCACGCATGTACTAAAGCCAATGCAATAGTCGGTACCGGGCACATCGTTATCCATCGTTTTCGGGATGGCGACTGTCTTCACGCCTTCCTGATAAAGGCGCACGCCATAACTTAGTGTGTCATCGCCGCCAATTGGCACCAAAAAATCCACGCCGAGAAAATCGAGATGCTTCAACACTTCGGAGGTCAGGTCATTGCGTTCAGCATTGTACTTGTCTTTGAATCGCTCCGGTACATCCGCCTTCTTCATCTTGCCCGGATTGGTACGGGAAGTATGAAGAAATGTACCGCCTGTTCGCCCAGAACGGTTGACAATTTCCTCGTTCAACTCCATGAAGTTTTCCGAGTTATCCGCGTCTTTCTCCGGGATAATATCGCCCAACCCTCCCCAACCGCGGCGAATACGGCTCACACGATTTCCTTCACGTAACGCGCGTATCGTAACGGCTCGAATAGCCGGGTTAAGTCCGGGTACATCGCCGCCACCCGTAAGAATGGCGATAACGCCTTTTTTTGTTTCCATGCTTGCCTCCGATTAAAATAATATCTAAAAAAATTATACCGCCTGTTCAACAAGATGCAGACGTTAAGCTAAAGGTTTTAGATCAATCCCATTTGTTTGCCTACCTTGCGATAGATCTCCAGGGCACGATCGACCTGTTCATCCGTATGGCTCGCCATATAACTTGTCCGCAAAAGCTCTTGTCCCGCGGGGACCGCCGGAGAAATGACCGGATTAACAAACAGGCCCGCGTCAAACAATGCTTTCCAGGCCAGGATCGTCCGCGGCGTATCCCCGATGATGATGGGAATAATCGGCGAAACAGACTGACCGATGTTAAAACCCATCCCGCTCAATTCCCGGCGGACGCGTTCGCCAATCGCATTGATACGTTGACTGTGTTCGGGTTCCTCGCGCATGATCTTGAGCGCAGCCAGGGCTGCCGCCGTATTGGCCGCGGGAATGCTCGCGCTGAAAATCAAGGAGCGGGCGTGATGTTTGATGTAGTGAATGATTGGCTCATCGCCAGCCACAAAGCCGCCCAGCGAAGCAAAGGACTTGCTAAATGTGGACATGATCAAATCCACCTGCTCCGTAACGCCGAAATGTGCCGCGGTACCTCGCCCCCCACCCATGACCCCAATGGAATGAGCGTCATCCACCATCAGACGTGCATTATATTTTTTACAGATCAAGACAATCTCGGGCAAAGGAGCCAAATCGCCGCCCATGCTGAACAAGCCATCGACGACAATCAGCTTGCCCTTATCATCCGGGATGCCGGATAGCACGCGTTCCAGATCAGCCATATCATTATGGCGAAAGCGACGCGTCTCGCCCCAAGCCAGGCGCGCGCCATCCACAATACTGGCATGGTCATCCTTGTCCAGGACAAGGATATCATTGCGCGCGGCCAAAGCGCTGATCGTGCCGAGATTGGTCTGCATACCGGTGGAAAAAATCAGTGCGGCTTGTTTGCCCAACCATTCGGCGAGTTCACGCTCCAATTGCTCATGCAACTCAAGGGTCCCGTTGAGGAAGCGGGAACCCGTGCAGGATGTGCCGAAGCGACGAATCGCTTCGATGGCCGCCTGCTGCACGCGCGGATCAGTGGTCAGCCCAAGGTAATTATTCGAACCACACATGATGAGCCGATGTCCGTGGAAGACGCTTTCGGTCCCCTCGCTTTCCGACATCGGAATGAAGTACGGATAGACGCCATCGCGCATGGCATCCTTGGCTTCAGTATAGCCGTAACACTTTTCAAATATATCCATGTACCGCTCCCATTAAAATAAGTTTTATCGGTGACAAAGCACCAATTTGATGGAATGCTTCGAAGATTGAGATGGATTCCAAATTCACATATTCCCAATGAACAAATCTACGCTGATGGTTTCTTCTTGCGGGCATCCGCCAGCATAAAATCCATAATGGGATAAATGGCGTTGCCCACAAGGAATACCAAACTATAATACAGCTTGTTTTCGAATCCGGGAAGAATGGTGTATTGACCGCGATGCAATCCCTTCATGGTTTCATTTGCCACAGAATCGGCGGAGACGACCTTGGTGCTGAATGCCGCCAGCGTTTCATAAGGCTTGGTCTTATTTTCCCTGGTAAGCCCTGGCGTATCCGTATCCGGAGGAAAGACCACCGAGACCCGTATTCCCAATGGTTTCAATTCCAGGCGCAGAGCGTCTGAGAAACCCCGAACTGCGTATTTCGTAGGGACATAATCAAGATAGCCGAAAGGTGCCAGGTAGCCCGCCGCCGAGGAAATGTTGATGATGTAACCGCTGCCGCGCTTTAACATGTGAGGTAACAAAGCAATGGTCGCATGGACGGTGCCAAAATAATTGATCTCCATGATTTTATGATAGGTTTCTATGGGGATGTTTTGTACATAATCGGAATAACTTTCCCCTGCGGCATTGATCAACACGTTGGGCACGCCCGCTTCCTGGATCACATGATCCACGGCAGCCTGCACCTGACCCACATCGGTGACATCTGCGGAATAAATTCCAACGCTGGCATTCGGCAACGTGGCAAGCAGTTTCGTTTGCGCCTCTGCCAGCACATCTTTCCTGCGCGCAACCAACCATACGCGCGCACCTTCCTGGACGAACAATTTTGCCAACGACAAACCAATGCCACTGGAACCACCTGTAATCAGCACCAATTGACCCGCGAACGATTCTCTAGCCACACGAAACCTCCAACAATGGAATTTTTTACTTATAACCCCTTCACAGGGAATAAGCTTCTCTATATAACTGTAGTTTCGCCAAAATAAGTGAACAAGCATTGGAAATTTGGTAGAATAAGTTTGAGAACAACCCCAAAACCAGAGGGAACCAATGCTCCCAACAATTGTACCAAACTGGCCTGCAAGGCAGATTTTTCGCTCACGATCCTGGCCAGTATGAATGACAGTTTGTGCAGGAAAGGCAAAGCCGCCCGGCATTTGGAAGCCATAGATCATCACCACGCTGTGTTAATTTTTTAAGGTTCACTGCCATCTTTTGGCGAAACCACAGGTCTTTACTTAACGCGCACAAACTTACGCTTGCCTGCTTGCAGCACGCCTGCGTGCGGAAACGGAACGTCGCCGCGTTCGAGCGTTTCGCCATCGAGGCGAACGCCCTTCTGCTCGATCAAGCGTCGCGCTTCACTCTTGCTCGAGGCCAGTTTAGCACCTAACAGAACATCCACAATGGTGGCATTTTTCGGCAGGCTAAACTCTGGCATTTCCTCCGGCGCTTCACGTTCTTGAAAGACGCGTTTGAACTGTACTTCAGCTTCTTCCGCCGCGGGTTTGCCGTGAAAAATCTCCACGATTTCACGTGCCAACTCCATCTTGATATCGCGCGGATGACGTGAATTATTTTTCAACGCCGATTCGATCTCGCGGATCTGAGCCGGTGTATAACGCGTCACCAGCTTGAAATAAATCAGCATCACATTATCGGGAAGACTCATCACCTTGCCATACATGTCTTCAGGCGCAGCATGGATCGGAATGTGATTACCCAACGACTTGGACATGCGTATCACACCATCCGTGCCGGGCAGGATGCTCAGGAGAACGCCAATCTGCGGACGCTCGCCATAAAGTTCCTGTAATTTGCGTCCAGCCGTGATGATGTTGAATAATTGGTCACTGCCGCCGACCTGGACATCGGTATTCATCTGAACTGCATCATAGCCTTGCATCAAGGCGTAGAACGTTTCGTGTAAATACACCGGATCGCCTTTTTCCCAGCGCAGCTTGAAGTTCTCGCGCGAGATGAATTGCTGAATCGTGAAAGCCGAACCAAGCTTGATCATGTCAGCCAATTTCAAATCCAACAGCCATTCATGATTGAAACGAACTTTTGTTTTCTCGCGATCCAAAATTGTGAAGGCCTGCTCCGCATAAGTGCGCGCATTGTATTCAGTCTGTTCCTTCGATAACACCGCGCGCAATTTGTCCTGATCTGAAGGATCCCCAACCATGCTTGTGCCCGTGCCAATCAGAAACGTCACCTCATGCCCCAGATCCTGGAACTGGCGCAGCTTACGCATCGTAATGGTATGTCCCAAATGCAAATCGGAGGTGCGCGGATCGTATCCGCAATAGACTCGCAACGCCCGCCCATCTTTTTGCGCCTCTACCAAACGCGCCCGCAATTCGGCGGCCATGGCTTTCTTCAAATCCTCATCGCCATAATCCGTGCCCTGCATCAAAAGTTCAACCTGCTCATCAATGTTCACCGAAGCCTCCTCAAAATAAAACAAAAACGCGCCCGCGAGGGCGCGCAACTATTCCCTCGCAAGTTTCTAGGCGCGGGAATAATAACATACGAAGGTCAAGACAAAATTCATAGCCGCCATTATACCAAACTTATTGACCGAGATCGACCGCAAATGTCCACGGACCTTTGATGGTATAGAACTCATCGCTATAGACGATTTTTTCCGCGTCTTCCTGCGACATCGAGGTGGGTTTGCTGACGATTTGCATGGTCATCACCCCGTTGGCATTCGGCTTGCAATCCAGCGAAATTGCAATGCCGCGCTGCTTGAGCGTTTGCTGAATCTTCGGCATGTACAAAGAGCAATACTCATCCGCGGTTGGATATGCGCCAATCGATTCGATCACTAGCGAAGCGGAAGACAAATCGGCATCCGGCGGAACATAAAAGGTGACCTGATCGCAGCGCTTGGCTGGTTGTCCATTCGAGGCGTTTTGTGTGCTCAACAACGACGCGCTGAAGTCTGTGATCGTTTGCCCACTGTAGTCGAAATCCGCGGCCCAAATCGTCCAGTTCGACTCATCCGGCATTGCAAAACAAATATCGGTGTAAACTGTCTTTCCATCGCGCCAGGCACGCTGCAGGCCGACATCGAATCCGCTTACATTCTTATTCACAGCAGATTGGGAAGCTTGAACTGTCGGATATGAAACGTTATCGTGGGTTGGAAGAACTGCCTGCGGCGCAGGTTTTGCGCCGCAGGCAGAAATAAACAACGCAAAGAAAAGCAAGACCGGAATTGGCTTTTTCATTGTAAATCTCCTATAGCTCGTATGTCATTGCGAGCGCTTTTCGCGAAGCAATCTCCTGCCAGATTGCTTTGTCGCTGCATTGCCTTCGGCATGCTTCGCGATCCTCGCAATGACAGAATCAAAACAAATCTGAAAGTGCGGCATCAATATTTTGGAATTTGAACTCATAGCCCAATTCAATCAGACGCTTCGGTTGCACATAGCGCCCTTCTGTCACCAGGACGCTCATCTCACCTAGGACCATCTGAAGTGCAAAGGAAGGTGTTGGTAACCAATATGGGCGACGCAGGGCTTTTGCAACAGCGCACATAAAATCGGCGTTGGAAGTCGGCGTTGGCGCAATCAGGTTATATATACCGCCTGCATCCTCGCGATCCATCAAATAGCGAATCACACCAATCACATCTGCAATATGAACCCACGGCACGGCTTGCTTGCCATCTCCAATTGGTCCGCCCGCGAAGAGCCGGGCGGGCAAGGCCATGAGCGGAAAAATGCCACCGCGTTCTGCAAGCACCACGGCCTGACGAAGCACCACGCGGCGTACACCCATTTCTTCGACCGGTTTCGTGGCAGCTTCCCATTGAACAGTGAGCTGTGCAAGAAAATCATCTGCGTGCGGCGTTGACTCGTCGGCAACGATATCAGTATGCAAACCATAATAGTTGATGCCGGAGGCTTGGATGAAAAGGCGCGGGCGGTGAGTCGCTTCTTTTATAGCGGAAGCCAGCGCAAGTCCGGGTTGGACGCGGGATTCGAGAAAGCGCCGCTTCATTGACCTGGTCCAAGGCCAATGAGTCAGGCTAAATCCCGTTAGATTGATGACCGCCTCCATCTCGTTGATCTGCTCACCCCACCCGGTTACGCTTCGGCCATCCCATTGAATTTGATTTTCCAATTTGGGAGGTCGCCGCGTCAAAATAAAAACTTGGTGGTCGACAGTGAGAGAATCCACCAAAGCCCGGCCTATAAAACCGGAGCCGCCTGCGATCAGGATTTTCATGAAGCTGTCTCCATGCACATAACCGTATCATCGAATTCTACCGATGTAAGTAAGAAGCAGTATAATCAGACCCAATTGTGGAAGTCCTATGCAACAGTCTGTTTTGGTACTCAACGCAAACTTCGAGCCGATCAATGTTTGCACAACGCGGAGAGCCGTCGGGCTATTAATGGTTGGTAAAGCCGCGATGGTGGCAAATGGCCGCGGGTATATCCGGACCGTCAAGGAGTCAATCCCACGACCTTCCGTGATACGCCTCGATGTGCAAATTCACCGGCCAAGGCCGCACATCAAATTGACGCGCCGCGAAGTTTTCCGCCGGGACAATTATACCTGCCAGTACTGCGGGCGTAAGGACGGAGGCTTGACCGTAGACCACGTCATCCCCCGACATTTGGGCGGTCAGCATATCTGGACGAACGTTGTGGCGGCCTGTCCCGCCTGCAATCACCACAAAGGCGGCAGAAGACTCGAAGAGTCGCACATGCATCTCTTCCATATTCCAAAGGAACCACCCGCCAACGCAGCCTACATCTTCGGACGACATCTGGCCGAGAACGAAGAATGGGCGCAATACATCAACGGCTGGTAAGCAAACAAGAATATAAGAGCGGCGCGGAAATCCGCGCCGTTTGATTCTAACTTTTCCAAACTACTTCTAACTCCCTGCCTCTATCCCAGTACTTTCCTTTTGGACCGATTAAGCGAATCTGTGAATACATATAGAAATCATGTATCATATCCAATAGGCTTGCCACAAATATGGATAGCAACAATGGCAACCACCATTTAGGTAACGCAAGGGAGCCTATTTCCCCAACTACCAATAGAGCAAGGCTTAATAACAATGGCGCCAATAGGGCACGTCTCTGAACCTGATATTCGATTGCGCCTTTCACTCGGTAATGCCCACTCAATGTCAGGATATATTTGCGCTCATAAACAATGTTTGTCTGTTTTTCATTGACAGTGCCGCGATATCCAAGGCAATGAAGCTGTTCATGAAGCCAAACGCCAATATTCATATAAAGAATTACAGATATCAAATAAATAACCACGAAATTTAAAAGACGCCATTCAGTATCAGGCAACTCCAAATAAACCCATACCGCAAGGATAATCAAAGCAAGTAAAGAAATTAACTTCATGAAATTGGAAAATCTGGCATTGGCAAATCCAATGCGCATCCAACTATATCCCAACTTTTGTTTCTGCAACGTTCCTTCCATATGCCATCCGAATCTTTGGCTGGGTTGACGAGGCTCAGAGTAGAGTTAATCGAAATTCAATACCATAAAATCTTCAGCTAATTGAACTTCACCTTGATAGCGTTGACGCGCCTGCGCAGCCAAATCGCCAAGCGCAAATTTACCGGTCGGATAATGAATCAAGTACAGTTTGTCAACCTCGGCTCGATTAGCAACATCCCCGGCCTGCGCGGCAGAGGAATGTCCGAGTGTCGCGCCGGAGGCTTCGTGAATCAAAACGTCGGCGCCCGCGGCAAGACGGACTACTTCTGCACACGGCTCGGTATCGCAGGAATAGGCCAAACTCTTTTTTGTGCCGTTGAAATCGAAGCGCAAGCCTATCGTCGGCACGAGATGATGAACTGGCGAAGAAAAGATATGGAAGTCCGCCGAATCGATCACAGTGGTCATCTCTTGTTTGGGCAGGCGATAAAACGCAACAGGGAAGAAGTCAGGCCATTCTTCCCATCCAAAGAACCCCATCATTTTTTCCACACGATCCAGCGTATGGTGCAAGCCATAGATATTAATCGGCTTGCGGCGGCCCATCAGCCACATATCCATCAGCAGAAGCGGTAAACCGGAAACATGATCAGGATGAAAATGGGTCACGATCAAATCCGTTAAATCGTTAAAGTCGAGACCCGCTTTTTCCAATCGCAGAATCGGGTTGGTTGCACAATCCACCATCACCATGCGTTCCTTGCCTACAATCACCATATGGGTATTTTCGCGCTCCGAGGTGGGAATGGCATTGGACGAACCAAGAATGATCACTTTGGACATCGGTCACCTATTTAATAACAGAAATCAATATCATGGGTGTAACATAAGATTCGATCACAGCCGCAATGGCCAGCAACGGAATTACCAATCCAACAAATACTTTAGCCCAATCAGCCAATTGCTCGAGCGCGATCTGTCCCATGGACTTTCCGAGCTGGGGCGTAACCAACACGGCACCGATCCGCAGGACAATTGCGCTCGCGATCATCAGCGCCGGAATTTCAAAGATTCCATGCGGAAGCAGGCCCGCCGCAAAAATCAAAGCTGGAGAATAGCCCATCAAGTAGACAATGCCGAGCGCTCCGCCGATGAGACCAATGTTCAACAGGAAAATCAGGATGCCAAGAACACTAAATGTAAATATCCCGCCAAGAAAAACGAACAGTGTAGCGCGTACATTGTTTCCAAAAATAAACAAGGCGGGAATATGAATTCCTGCTTGCGCAAGCCCGGCGGAGCGGCCCGCGCTCTTCATGATGCCGGAAATCTCCTTATGGGTGGCATTCGGCAGCATTCGCGGAACATTGATGACCGCCCAATGATAACTGATCAGATAGCCGCCCAAGGCGATGACTAAAATAATCAGGAACGGCACGACCAACTGCCGCAGCGTTCCCGCGACTTCGTAACGGTACCAGCTTCCCAAAGTCTTTGCCCCGCCCTTGAATTGCTTCCAGAACGTCTTCCAAACCCAGTTCAAATTCAACGTATCGAATTCGCGCCCCAACAAATACTCACGCTGGAAATGTGCGATTCCCACACGCATGAGCAGGAATGCCATTACGATTACAGCCGCGACGGCCAGCCATAGCACCTGGCTGTTGGTACCCCAAAACAACAAACCGCTTTCGCCCTGCATCAATATGGCAACCGGAACAACGATGAACGAAGCCAGCAAATTGGCCGCGCGCACAGACGTGGATTGCACAGAAATCACAATCGCGGCGCTGACCATCAGGATGGCGTGGGCCGTTGTCAGCAGAATCAACTGCGCAAAGACAGAGGCATCCGGCATTTGGAGGTGTTGATGCGAAACAATGATCACATAAAAAAGGATGGATGTATAACCCGCCGTCAAGGGCGTAAAGATTCCGACCAAAAGCTTGCCGAGGTACAAATGCCAGTTCTCAATTGGCGAACTAAGCAAAGGCTCGATGGTGCCGCGCTCCTTTTCGCCGACAAAGGATTCCAGCGCAACCACCAGCGAAATCGTGATCGGGAAGAAGCCAATGATCAGGATCGAAAACGGAACCAGGCGGTCCACGATCAGATTCGCCCCATATTGATTAACGTAAGCCACTGCCTGTTTGGCAACTTCATTCATCAGCAGTGGAAATGCCAAAGTCAAGATGATGAGCGGAGTCAAAATACGCCAATCGCGAAATTGATCCCGCAGCTCGCGGCGCGCCACCAGCCAAATCATTTCGAAGTCATTGCGCATGGACAGACTCCTCGTGGACAGCTTGGGCGTCAGCCATGACTTTTAGATAAACCTGTTCCAAACTACGCGGCACTTCCTGGAACGCCATCAACGGCGCGCCCCTCGACAACAATTCCCGCACCACAAGCGGATTCGCTTCCAAGGGACACTCCACTCGAAATCGCAGTGAAGATGCACCACGTTCGATCACTGTTACACCGCCCGGCAGATTCAGCCTGGTCTCATTCCAACTCGAAGAAAGAAGCGCTTCATATTCGGGAACGCCCAGCACTTTTTGCTTCAATTCTTCGAGCGTACCGGTCATCAAAATTTTGCCTTTGTAGATAATGGCGATCATATCCGCCAACGTTTCGGCCTCGAACAAGTTATGTGTGCAGATCACGATACTACGCTGCGACGATTTCAAGCGTGCGATTTCATCGCGCACCAACCGCGCCGATTCAGGGTCCATGGCGGAGGTTGGCTCATCGAGCAACAGGACGGGCGGTTCATGGATCAAGGCGCGCGCCAACGCCAGCTTTTGTCTCATGCCTTTGGAATACTCGCCAATGCGGTGCGACGAGGCACCCGCCAGGCCAAAGTAATCCAACAAGTAATCGCGCCGCGATTGGCGTCTCCCGGCATCGAGATGATATACCTGACCGAAAAATTCCAAATATTCATTGCCTGTCATACGCATGTATAAGCCGTGTTGTTCGGTCAACACGCCGACCGAGGCGCGCACATCCGCGCCGTGTTTGAGAACATCATAGCCCGCAACCCGCGCCCAACCGCGCGTCGGCATCAACAAAGAATCCAACATGCGAACTGTTGTGGTTTTGCCTGCACCATTCTGGCCGAGCAAAGCCAGAATTTGCCCCGGCTTGACAGAAAGCGTTACGCCATCCACCGCCCAAAAATTATTGAACTGCTTGCTCAAATCATATGTTTCGATCATGATCTACATAGCATAGAAGAAACGGAGGACTGCGTCAATGAGACAACAGTCCTCCGACCCATTCCCTGATTGTCCACTATTTCTCTTTTGGCGACGAAGAAGTTGTTGATTTCTTGCGCGGCGTTGACTTTCGAGGCGCCGATTTTTTGGAAGTCGTGCGAGGCTTGCGAGTTTTTTCAGTAGAAGAGACTTTATTTGCAGAGATTTCCTCTTCAGCCTCAGGCTCTTCGGGATGCAATTCCTCAAACACTAACGAAGAAGCCTGCGGCGCTTCGCTCTCGACTGCAGCCGGCCCCGCCTGACCGGAGCGATGACGCCAAATCAAGATCGCTGCAGCGAGCAAAGCCACCACGGCCATCAAAGCCTGGTTCGGGTCGATCCCGCCAATGGTCGGGTAATCCACCCGGATGAATTCTAGGAAGAAGCGGATCGTTGGATAGCCGATCAAGTAAACGAGGAAAATATCGCCCAACTTGAGTTTCTTGGTGAAACGACGCATGAGCCATAACAACAGGAACATGTTCGCCAGACTCAAAATCGATTCGTACAAAAACAAAGGATGGAAACGGGTCACATCCAGCGGGTACTTCGTCAGATCGTTATACGGAGCCACGCGAGCAGCAGCACTCGTGATCTTGATGCCCCACGGCAGCGTTGTCGGTTTGCCGTACAATTCCTGGTTGAAAAAGTTTCCCCAGCGTCCAATTGCCTGTCCCAAAGCCAGGCCAGGCGCAGCGATATCCGTCCATTCGAGGAAACTGACAGCTTTGTTTTGGCGGGCATACAAATACAACGCCACCAGTCCGCCGATGATCGTGCCGGGGATTCCCAAACCGCCTTTCCAAATCTCGAAGATGTCCAGCGGATGCGTCAGATAATAATAGGTGGTCAAACCGGACGCGGGGGTAGGGGTAAGCACATGCCATAAACGTGCGCCAATCACACCGCCAATGATGAGATAAACCAATAAATCCCAAACCATCTCCGGGTCATGACCGCGGCGTTTTAATTCGAGCGAAGCCAGCCAGGCTCCAGCGACCGCGCCAAGCATCAGCAGGACACCATAGAAATGCAAAATAAATTCGCTTCCCCCCAGACAAAAATGGAGGCCATCGAATTGGAATAAATTGAAGGTAGCCGTACCGCAATGAAGCAACATCTTCTAATCTCCTTTGTGAACTTGAATTTGCATTTTATCATGCGCCTGAGCACGCACGACCCAAATGCGCTGAAGTGCTGTGAAATTAGCGAGGATGGCAATGATCCATATGCCAATAACGGGAATATCGAATAACAACGCTGGTCCCAGCACAAAATATCGTTCGGCTCTGGTGAGCAAGCCCTCCTTGGCGCTGAAGCTTTGCGCCTCGGCACGCGCCTTGACGTAGGAAACCAATATCGAACCCGCCGCGGCTACAAAGGTGGCGACTACCGCGACATGCTCGCTTCTCATTGCAAAGTAATAGAGCAACGCGCCAAGGATGATTAACTCCGAATAACGGTCGCTGACGGAATCCACGAATGCGCCCCAATCGCTGGCTTCGCCGCGCAGACGTGCCATCGTTCCGTCCAAGGCATCGATCGGCCAGACAATCAAAACGATCAAACCGCCGATCGAAATATGGCCTCGAATGATGAAAAATGCTGCCAATATATTTCCGGCAACGCCAATCAAAGTAACGGAATTCGGCGTCAGGCCTATTCGGTTCAAAAACCCAGCAGCTGGGTCTAAAAACCACTTAAATCCCAGACGTAAAAAATCTGTAAACGTTTTCTTCAATGAAACCTCGCATGTTCCCAATGATACTCGAAAATCATAAACTCCCAGGCAGACCGTTATTCCTCGTCTCCCTCGTCGAACGGCATGACATCCCGTTCTCTTCCGCCACCTTGCGATGGACCAACCACACCCATTTCCTCCAATCGATCCAGCAAACGCGCGGCGCGCGGATACCCAATCCGCAGGCGACGCTGCAACAACGAGGCGGAGGCACGCTGTGTACTCCGCACAATCGAAATGGCCTGCTCAATCAGCCCCTCATCTTCATTTTCATCCGGTTCGGTCAATATCTTTTCCCACGGCGGAGCGCTTTCGGCCTCCATCTCACTGTTCTTCTGCCAGTAATCGATGATGCGTTCGATTTCCATATCCGTGACCATCACTCCTTGCGCGCGAACAGGATTCCCCACTTCGGGATTCAAGAACAACATATCACCGCGGCCCAACAATGTTTCCGCGCCGGTCGTATCGAGGATGACGCGCGAATCGATGCCGGAGGCCACTGCAAAAGCCAGGCGCGCCGGAAAGTTCGCTTTAATGAGACCCGTCACTACATCGGTGGATGGACGCTGGGTTGCAACGATCAAATGGATTCCAGTGGCACGCGCCATTTGCGCCAAACGTACCAGATTGTGTTCGGTCTGATCCGGTGCAGACATCATCAAATCAGCCAATTCGTCGACCAATACGACGATGCGCGGCAAGGTTTCGCCATCTGCCTTGCGGAGTTGTTTCTTGTTGTAACCGTCCAAATCGCGCGCATGTGCCGCTTCGAGCAGACGATAACGGTGCTCCATTTCGAGAACGACCCAACGCAAAACGCCCAAAATGCGCTCGATATTCGTTTCGACTTTCCCATAAAGATGAGCCAGGCCGTTGAAACGCAACAACTCGACCATCTTGGAATCGATCATCACCATGCGCAAATCTTCGGGCGCGTTGTTCATCGCGAGGCACGCGGCCAGTGATGTGATACATACAGACTTTCCCGTACCGGTCGCACCGGCAATCAACAGATGCGGCATACGCGAAAGATCCGCGACCAATGGATTACCGGAGACATCGCGTCCAAAAGCCATCGTCAGCGGCGCACCGACTTTATGAAACGCGCTGCTTTCCAAAATGGGACGCAACCGCACGACCGTTGATGTGGAATTCGGGACTTCGATGCCCACGTACGGTTTGCCCGGCACCGGTGCTTCGATGCGCAAGCGCTCCGCCGACAACGCCAGCGTCAGGTCTTTTTCCAATGCCGCGATCTGCGCCACGCGCACCTTCATTTGTTGGGCTTCATCATCTTCACCTGCACCCGGTTTCTTGATATAGCCCGGCTGCACAGCAAATTGCGTGATCGAGGGGCCGACGCGATAACCAATCACCGTTGCTGGAATGCCAAATTCCGAAAGCGTCTTCATAATCATTCCCGCCGTTTGATTGATCGTACGTTCATCATCACGCACAGCCTGCTCGGTCATCAAAATATTAAGCGGCGGTAAGCCTTCTTCACGCGGAATCGGCTTGGCCGGTTTCTCGCTCTTCTTTTCGGCAGCTTTCAGCGATGGTCGGAATTCCGGCGGAAGCGCAGGCGCTTTTTACTTCTTCGAAACGGACTTGGCGGGTTGGCCTTCCTTTGGAGGCTCATCAACCGCTTCTGGCTGGACAGTTAGCGGCGGAGGCATTACAGGCTCACCTGCCAGCTTCGACAGCCACGCTTCGATTACAGCCCACAGCCCCAAGCCGGTCGCAACCGTCAAGAGCCACAATACAAGTAGAACCAGCACACTCCAAATGGAGCCGATGGATTTATCGAGCAGATAGGTAATGCTCCAGCCCAAACGTCCGCCATCCATCCCGGCCTCTGCACGGACGAGCGAATCGCCTCCGAGTACGGCGAGCAGGCTCAAAGTCAAGAGTGAGGCGAGTTCCAAAGCCAGAATGCGGAACAAGCCCATTTTTCCCCCGCCGCGCTGAAAGAGGCTGAATCCGCCATATCCAAACGCCAGGATTATGAGATAACTTCCCCAGCCGAGCCATTTCGAAAGGAAGCCGGCCCACGGCGTCAGCAGGACACCTCCTGTAAACCCCCAAAGGGCGAGTAAAGACATCAGCGCGAGGGCAATCAGCAAAATGCCCGCCACATCGCGCAGGTAACGCCCAAAATGTAAATTGAAATGCTCGAAATGATCCAGCAGGTCACTGGAATGAGATTGTCCTGGATCGTTCGGTGTGGAGTTATTCGCCATTAAAAAAGCTGTTACGCACTCAAGCGCAGGCTTAGTCCCATGCGCTGATGAGCAGCATCCACATGCAGAATTCGAACCTGAACTTGCTGTCCTGTATGCAAAATATCCTTCACCGTTTGGCCTTCTTCCAGAAGCATCTCGGAAGCATGGATCAGTCCTTCCACGCCCAGATCGAGGCGCGCAAACGCGCCGAAGGAAAGGATGCCGGTGATCGTCGCAGGGAAAATCTGGCCGACAGAAAAATCGGTCGCGACTTTCTCCCATGGATTCGGCTGCAGGCGCTTGAGGCTGAGGGCCACGCGGCAGCGCTCGGATGAAAGATCAAGCACCTGCACAGCGAGTTGTTGTCCTATTTCCACAATCTGGTTCGGATGAGCAACCCGTCCCCAGGAAAGCTCGGAGATGTGAATCAATCCTTCCACTCCGCCCAAATCCACAAACACGCCGAAGTCCGTGATATTGGTAACGATGCCCTGAACGCGTTCCCCGACTTGCAGCGAATGAAACAGCTCGGAACGCTTGCCGGGTTCCGCCAGCGCGGCACGCTCGGATAGAACGACGCGCCCATCCTCGGGTACACACTCGATAATCTTGAGCTTGAGCGCCTTTCCAATATATTCGCTCAATACTCCCTCGCGATCGGGCAAATCGTTACGGCCGGCCATCTCGATCAAATGCGAGAAAGGCACAAAGCCGTACAAGCCTCCCCCTTCGACGAGCAATCCGCCGCGATTGTTTCCAGTAACCTTCATTGTCACGATGCCGTCATGATGATAAAGCTCCTGGACCTGAGCCCAATCCACCTGAAGGTTCTTCGGCTCCTCAACATTCTTCGCCTCCGTGGGAGCCGTGGAATGAACTGGCGCACGGCCTGGTGAAGGTGGCGCCCGGTGTTCATCCTCGGCCAACAACGATTCCCACCACCCGTCGTCTGTAACCGGCATCGGACTTTCGTAAGTGTTTCTTTGATTCGTCATACCTGCCTTCCCTTCCTCATTTCGTCTGAGACTCCATGGTCAAAATAGCTTTGGCGACAGCCTCCACAGCGATGCGTTGTTTGCGATATAAATCTGCCTCCGACATCGCCAGCCGCTCCGCAACTTCACGAACTTTACGTCCTTCAATAAATTTCATTTCAAGAATATTATATAAGATCCATTCGGTGGTAAATCTCCGCTCTCCCTCCGGCCTGACCTGATCCACGGCCTTGCGGAGCAGTGCACGCAAGGCATTTGCCGGGTTGTCATTATGCTCGCGGGTCAATTCACGCACCACTTGCAATTGCATGAGCGGACTGTTCATCAATTTCGGGCCGCCCCAATAATGGGTCAGCGCATCCTTGACCCAGTTCGCCAGGTCCGCTTCGGGAGGCAGGGCTTGATTCAGCAAATTGGTGCGGCTGTCGTACCGGCCAAAGGCGCGCAATCTCTGCAGCATATCGACGCGCGGCTGCAAATCCTGCAACGAACGGAAGATGCGTTCCTGCACCAAGCGATCCTCCAAAGCCAAAGCCGCGCGATCCGCCAAGAGCCAAAGCGCCTCACGCTGATCCTTTTCTATGGCTGAATTTTCGGCGCGTCGCGCTACGCCCATCAATCCCAGCAGAGGCGGAACGTCATCCGAATCCACATTCTCGCGTTTACGCTGATGCAAAGGCAGCATCCAAAACTTTCCCGTTACAAACTCCTGGTGCGCATTTCCATTGCCATTATTCATCTGTTCGATCACATCTGAAAAGCCATGATGCTCGATGAGGCTGCGATTGCCCGCCATCACGATCAGCGAGAGGTCGCCGCCATCCAATGCTGCGACAAAAGCCGCAGGCGAATGCATATGATCGCGCACAGCAGCCAGAACCGCTTCCAGAAATTGCTGCAAATCACCTTGTGTAAGCAGGCGCTCTTCCATGTTTTGCAAAATTTGCAGCTCAGACCGATCGCGCCCGAAGAATAAATACCGCTCCCATAACGGATAGAATAACGTGATCGCATGCTCAAAAAGCAAAACGGTTACAACCATGATGAACGGCACAAAGACGCTATATTCCACGCCCATCAACGCCCCTGCGCGGCGGACGATGGTCATCAAACCCAACGCCCCTGAAGCAACCACGGGGCCGCGAATAATCCACTTGAACAACCGGCTCTTGATGACACGGTCCGGCCAGGAGACCCCAAAGAAAGCAACGGCGTAAGCCATCATCACAACCAGCCCGCCGACCGAAATATTGATGAGTGCAGACCCAAGCCAAAACAACAATGGAAATTCTGCTGCAAGGGTTGAACCATACAAAAGAAATGGAAAGGAGCCAAGCGCTGGTGCGGTAGCGCCCGCCATCAGATAGAACATGCGGCGATGCCCCGAACGGGTCAGCATGCGTTGGTGAGCGCGAAGGAAGTTCACTCCCGCCCAAAGCATCACGCCAAAATAGTAGAGGGTAAAAACTGCGGACCAAAGAGTCGGTTGAAGATGAGGAGCCGGTTGAAGGTCTGGAGCGAGCGGCCCTACCAGATACCCCAAGGCGAGCAGGATGATGAACATCGTGGAGAGAGCGTAGATCAATCGAATCGCCAATCGACGCCGCCCGCGCGAGGGCCGGCCCGCGGTCACCAGTACTGCATCGGAAAGATGGAGATACGCGGCAGGCAGGTAAATAATCCCGATCATGTGCAAGCGAAGGAGTGCATCAATTCCCACCAACGATACGTCATTGCCTTGCAAGGCGCTGGTGGTGAAGATCACCACCACACACAACAGAATGATTGCGAAGGATCGCGCAACGCGGTCGCGTAAATTAAAGGATAGTGAATAGAGGAACAACGAAAAGGCCGTGATGGCGATTCCGGCCGTTAAAATTTGATCGACTACTTTTACACCCACCAGTAAATTTTCTGCCCAACCATTAAACATATGGCCTTCCCAAAAAGTTATTTCAAGGTTTTTGCAAAGAAGAGTGCAACATCCTGAGTCAAATAATAGTGATCATTATACCCGCAGAATTCATAACCATGTTTTTGAGCAAACCGGATCGCAGGCTGATTCTTGGATTGCATTTCGATAAACAACCTGCGATGGCCGCGCCGCGCCCCCCACTGCTGGGCTGCCGCCAACAGCGCGCTCGCCACTCCCTTCCGCCTCCATTCCGGAGCAACCACGAGGTCAGACACCCACGCCACCGAGGCTGGACGATCCGTCAATGAAAGATAACCAATCGGGTCGCCATCCGTTAAAGCAGTCAAAACCATCGATTTTTGCGTCCATTCGTCCGCAAATGCAAAAGGATTGTTTGGATAAGTAAGCGGAATGGGACGCGGCAGGCGAACTTCGCGAAATGTCATCGCAATTTGACTGCCATCCCGGCGGAACTCCAACTGCCAAACAGATTCGGATGTTATGGAGTGATCCAATCCCATCAGGCGGGGCAGGTCACTGGCTATCGTTGGTCGAATTTGAATATCAGACATAGTTTCCTGTCAATAAGAAAAGTCACCGAATTATGGTGCAGTAATGCGCAACGGGATGACACAAGGTGGAAGGGCCTGTCCTTGTGTGTTGACAACCACCAGCCGCAATTGATAATCTCCCGGAGTGAGCGAAGTCGTGTCCCATTGTCCGCTTCCAAGCGGGCCATTATCGACCGGCTTACGACTCGCCGCAATGGTCGCCCACGTATCCGAATTTAGCAACGCGACTTCATATTTATAGAACGCAAAATCCGGAATATCTGCCGTGCCGGTCAAATCCACCGTGCCATTGACTTCGCTTCCGGCCTTGGGAGATGTAATGATCAACTTACCGGCCACACAGCCGCTTGTATCACCCAACGTTGGAACCGGCCGCGGCGTCAACGCAATTTGGGTCGCCAACTCGGCGGAGATCGTGCCAGTTGGGGTGGCGAGCAGATTCATGGTAGGTGTGGGGATAAAAAAGGAGGCAGGAAGGCTTGGGATGAGGAAAGAAGCGGCAAACAATTCTCCAAAGAACAGGGCCAGGACCAGAATCATAAAAGCCGCGGCTTGACTCATACGATGCAAAGCAAATTCACGTTCCAGCGTATAAACTGCACTGCGCCATTCCCTCCATGTCTTCCAAAACCATCGAAAAGCAAATAAGCCTACGATAGCCAGCCCAATATAGATCAGCACTTCGTATTTGCTGAGGAACTGATATAGTGCAATCATTGACTTCCTAAAGCTGAGTCAGGACTCCGCGAATTAACTTTTCCAACTTCGGCGTGATGACTTTTCCTGCTTCCATCACTTCCTCATGCGTGGTAACTGTCTGGCCATCCAGATTCGCCTTGTTACTGATACCTGAAAAACCAAGCACACGCATTCCTCCATGGCGAGCAACGATCACTTCGGGAACCGTGGACATGCCTACTGCATCGGTACCAATCAGACGAAGGAAACGCAAATCGGCTGGCGATTCGAAAGAAGGACCGCTCAATCCGGTATAAACGCCCTCCTGCAATAGAATGCTTTCTTTACGAGCTATGCCTCTTGCCAAATCACATAAGGCGCGATCGTACGCCTGACTCATGTCCGGAAAGCGCGGCCCAATTTCATCGAGGTTCGGACCGATGAGCGGGTTATGTCCGCCCATACCAATCAAATTCAAGTTGTCTGTGATCAACATTACATCGCCCGGTACGAAGGCTGGGTTTACACCTCCAGCCGCGTTGGTGACAATCAAAATCTCGATGCCAAGCCGCTGCATAACGCGTATCGGCAGCGTCACCTGCGCCATGCTATATCCTTCATAAAAATGGATACGCCCCTGCATCACAAAAACGCTTTGTCCCTCCAACGAGCCGATGACAAGGCGACCAGCATGTCCCATCACAGTGGAAACCGGGAAGTGAGGCAAATCCGCGAAAGGGATGATATCGGGTCCTTCAACGGAGTCCGCCAGACCGTTCAGGCCGGAACCGAGAATAATCGAAACACGCGGTTTGTAAGAAGTCCGTGCCTGAATCGCCTTGACCGATTCGTCAATTTGTTCGAGAGAAAAATGGGTAAGCATCAATTCAACCTAATCTAAATTTTTTATTGGAACAGAACCAGAATCCCCTTCCAAGTTCCGTCCGGGAGAGGATTATATCAGAAATCACAAAGTCACTATCTCAACCAAATTTCGCTCATACGAAAAGGTAGAAAAAAAAGCCTTGTTATGCTATGCTAGGGAATATCATGGCTGCTCGATTGTCTTTCCTCACACGTTGGTTTCCGAATTTGACCCGGCACCGCAGAACTTCGCAAAAAGAAGACGCGCACCCATCGTTCGATGAAATCCAATCGGATCAGATTGCGACCTTGAGTCGGCAGTTGGATGCCGAAAAGCGCCGAAACGCTCAACTTCTCTTGATCAACGAGTTGAGCCAGCAACTGGAAACACGCCTTGATCAGCCGGTATCAGCACAGCTGGCAGTCAACGTGCTTGAACGCGCCATCGATTGTTCCTATGTTGCCTTATTGGTGCACGAATCGGACCGAAGAGAGTACGTGGTGCTGGCATCCGCCGGACGAATGGTAAAGATAATACCGCCTGGATACCGGCAAAATGTAACGCGAGGCATGATCGGAAGAGCAACACGCCTGCGAAAAACGCAAATCTCGAATGATGTCCGACTCGATCCGGATTTTTTTAGTTACGCCAACGAAAATACGCGTTCATCGCTTGTCGTGCCAATCATTCATAATGGATATATCGAGGGAATCATCCAAATCAATTCGGAAGCCACGGACGCGTTCAACGGTTCGGATGTGGCTTTAGCGGAGACCGTAGCGGCAGAACTCGAACGCGCCTGGGAACGATCCAGCTACCACCAACACCTGACCGAAAACATCCAGGCCGGTATTTCCCTGTCCTCCAGGATCGAGCCGCATGGAGCCGCCCAGGAAATCGCGACGATTACGCGGCAAACGCTGCGGGCGCGGTTTGTTTACGTGATCCTGTTCGAGCAAACCCGGGATTTTTCCCAGCGGGCATCTTCCGGATTCGCACCGAAGTTACAAAAATGTCTCGAGGGAATGCCCTTAAATAATGGTCTCAGTCAAACCGCCTTGAATGCATCACAAGCTTTTCGGATTCGCGACATTCGCAAGTCATCCATTGGATCATCGGACATAGAAATCGACCGAAGCAATTTACGCAGCTTGTTGATTATTCCCATCCGCATACAACGACTCAGCATTGGGGCCATCCTGGCGTTTGGCAAACAAGACGAAATCTTCTTCACCGAAAACGATGAATCTCTGGCTTCGCTGATCGCTTCGGAGTCCGCGGCTGCCATCGAAAGTACATGGCTTTATCAGGAATTGCGAAGCTCATTGACAACCACTACGGAATTGTATCGGGTCAGTTTCGAAATCCTGCGAACGGAAGAACTTGGGGAAGCGGTAAAGATCATTCTTGATACCGCGCGCAGAGTGGCGAACGCCAATATGGCAGGCGTGGTCCTGTTCAATCCAAATCATGAAGTGGAAATCGAAATGGGCATCGACGCCAACGGTACATACATGGGCGCGCCCCATCCCATTGAATTGATCCAACAAGCAATGGAAAGCGGGACCACGATCTTCTCTTCAGATCAAAAAGTGACAGATATTTGTTTTCCGCTTCAGACCCACCTCCACAAGTACGGAGGGCTTTGGCTAAAAGTCTCGGAAAGCTTGAACTACGATTCGCGTCACACAGCGGCCCTGCAGACATTGGCAAACCAACTGGAACGTGCCATCCTGCTCCTTGAATCGCGGCGCCAAGCCAAGGAAATCGAAGCGGCATACGCTGAATTGGAGACGACATATGACCGCACGCTGGCCGCCTTGACATCCGCCTTGGATGCCCGCGATCGCGAAACGGAAGGACACAGTACACGAGTAAGTCAACTGGCAAAACGAATTGGTGAGGAAATGCAGCTAACCGCCCATCAGCTCAAAGCCCTGGAGCGTGGAGCACTCCTGCATGATATTGGCAAGATCGGTATCAGCGACACCATCCTGCTTAAGCCCGCCAAACTCAGTGAGGAAGAATGGAAGGTCATGCGTCTGCATCCCGATATCGGAGCGCGCATCGTGGAAGACATTCCTTTTCTCCAGGATACTCTGCCCGTTATTCGCTACCACCAAGAACGATGGGATGGCAGCGGCTACCCAATTGGCCTGAGAGGCAAGGACATTCCATTAGTAGCGCGCATCTTTTCAATTGCTGACGCGTTCGACGCCCTAACGACCAACCGTCCCTATCGGGAAAAGATATCGCCCGAAGAGGCAATTTCTTATCTGAGCGAACAAGGCGGGGTCTTGTTCGACCCAGACGTGGTGACCGCTTTCGAAAGAATTTTTACAGGGGACCGTTCAAGTATCGGATAAAGAACTATGGTCGCAAAAAATCCGCAGCCCGGCTTTACCCCTCAGGAACATCGAATTTCGGTATTATCATCTTCCGGTGCAGCAATCCTGATCCTAATCTTCCTGGTCGGCAGCGGCATGGGCCAGAAAGCAAACGCCAATCCAGTGTTTCTTTTAGGGCTGGGCACCATAGGGGCGATTTACCTCATCGGCTTCAATTTCTTTATTGTTCCGTCCTTCAACTTGGGGCCTATTCCGTATTGGGTCAATGCAATCATCGTAGGAACCGGGCTGGGTCTTTTGACATTCGCATTACCAGATTTCCTGGGCATCTATATCGACATTCTATTGATCGTTTGCGTCATAACATCCGCCCTCCTTTCAGGGCGCGGTCCTTCGTACTTTCTTCTAGGCTATACCGCCCTTATCACGATGGCAATCCATCAGAACTACCCCGCAAACATCGATGAATTGAAATTGCATGTCACTTTATTTGTCGTTGCAATGATCATCATAGAGAGCATTGTTCAATTGGAAAGGACCTCCCATAACCACATTCGAAGGCTGGAGATCATCACCGAATTCAGCCGTTCAATCGCTCCGACTCTCGAGCGAAAACAAGTGATGACTTTGCTCAGTAAGGCACTTCAAAACTCCATCGATGCAGAGACGTATTTCATTGGCACACGGGAAGGCAACGAGATGTGCCTGGAGATACTTTTCGACGATGGGGAATTCTACGAAAATCAACGAGTGAAGTTGGACGGTTCGCTCTCCGGATGGGTTTTCAACAACCAGAAAAGTTTGTTCCTGCCCGATTTACGAAAAGAAGTAGACCTGCCCGGTATGCGATTGGTGCTTGTCGGAAGACACAAAACCAGCCTTTCATGGATGGGCGTTCCCATGCGGGGCCAAAACATGGACGGGATCATCGCCATCGGTTCTTATCGTCCAAATGCCTTTGACCTCGCAGATTTGGAACTCTTAACGGCCCTGGCCCAACATGCCGCCCAAGCCATCGACAATGCGCATCGCCATGCCGAAGTGGAACTTCAGTCGCATCTCGACAGCTTGACCAATATCTATAACCATGGATATTTTCTGGAGCTCCTGGAGAACAGCATCGGCAGTGCGCGGATGGAACAAAAACCTCTTAGCGTCATTATGCTGGACATCGACCATTTCAAACAATACAACGATATCTACGGACATCTCTCCGGGGATGAAATTCTTCGGAATCTTTGCAGCGTCATCAAGGGCCATCTTAAATGCACCGACATTGTCGGACGTTGGGGCGGAGAAGAATTCGTGATTGCGCTTCCAAACGCAAATGGGAAGCAGGCCCACGCGGTAGCTGAGCGGATTCGACATTCCATGCTGCAGCTATCCATCCATAATCACAAACAAGCAACGATTCCATCGCCGACGATCAGCCAAGGCATTGCAGTCTACCCGCTGGAAGCAAACAAGACCATCGAGCTAATCGACCTCGCTGACAAACGCTTATATATAGCGAAGAAACGCGGGCGGAATCAAGTGGAGCCGGACGAACATCACTGGCAGGATTTTGACGAGAACATGAAATCGGAGATAGCCTGATGGCTGAAATGTATCAAGAAACTTCCGTTATTGGATCACCTGATTGAACACCGAGATGGTTTTTTCCACAGATTGGTCGTCAACCCAATAATGCGTAACGAGACGAAAACGCCGGGGGCCTGCATCACTAACCAAAATTCCATAATCTTTCATCTTCTTCGTTATTTCATCCGTGGATAGTTTGACCTGCGGCGCCAAATCAAAGAATACCATATTCGTTTGCGGCATACCATCGAGAACGATTCCCCGATTCTCGCTCAGACCCTCAGCCAGCGCGTGCGCCCGCGCGTGATCTTCGTTAAGGCGTTGGGTCATCTTCTCCAGCGCAATAATTCCAGCCGCCGCCAAAACGCCGGTCTGACGCATTCCCCCGCCCAGCATCTTCCGCAGACGACGGGCGCGCTCGATAAACTTCTCGTCACCGCACAACACCGAACCTACCGGTGCACACAATCCCTTGCTCAAACAAAATGTAACCGAATCAACCGGAACGGTTAATTGCCTGACGTCCAATTTCAACGCCGCAGCAGCATTGAAGATTCGTGCACCATCAAGATGCACCTTCAAGCCGCGCGAATGAGCAAAGTCCGCGATGCGACGCGTGGTTTCAGGAGTCTGCACCACACCGCCGCAATTGTTATGCGTGTTCTCGAGGCACACCAGGCGCGTGATCGGCTCGTGAATATCATCGGGACGAATCGCCGCCTCGAGGTCGGAGAGAAGAAGCGAGCCGTCGGGCTGATTCTCCAACTGGCACGAATGCACGCCGCCCAATACGGAAATCCCGCCCGCTTCATGCAGGAATGTATGATTCTGCCTGCCGAGAATCACCTCGTCGCCGCGCTGGCAATGAGCCAGGATTCCGGCGAGGTTTCCCATCGTTCCCGAAGGAACGAACAACCCCGCTTCTTTTCCTGTCATATCCGCCGCCATTTCCTGCAAACGATTGACGGTCGGATCATCGCCATACACATCGTCGCCGACTTCAGCTTTTGCCATGGCTTCGCGCATTTCGGGTGTGGGCTTGGTAACGGTATCGGAACGTAAGTCAATGTATTCCATGTTATTTATTTTCCTTTTCTTAAATCATCGAGCACGCGTGTCAACTCTAACGGCAACGGCGCTTCAAATGTTCTTGGCTGCTTTTCACCCGGCAAAATAATTTTAAGTCGCTGTGCATGAAGAAAATGCCTATCCAAATCGATGGATGATTTTTTCCTGCCATAGATTTCATCGCCGACAATCGGACAGCCCAACATGGCACAATGCAAACGGATTTGATGTGTGCGCCCCGTCAACGGGTGAAATTCAAGGAATGTATGTTGCGAAAACGATTCGAGCGTTTTGTACTCGCTGACCGCTTCGCGGCCCCTGCCTTCTGGGACAATTGCCATCTTCTTGCGATGACTTGGATCGCGCCCAATCGCAGCTTCGACCCGGCCCGTTGGCGTCGGCGGTTTACCATCCACCAAAGCAAGGTACATCTTCTCCACCTTGCGCAACCGAAATTGATCCTGCAGCCAGCGATGTGCCTTATCGTTCTTCGCCAACAAAATGATCCCCGACGTTTCCTTATCGAGTCGATGCACAATACCAGGACGTTCTTCGCCGCCAATTCCTTCGATATCCGGCTCATAGCCGAGCACAGCGTGAACCAACGTTCCCGAATCGTGTCCCGCCGCAGGATGAACCACCATCCCGGCCGGTTTATTGACAACGATCACATCCTGGTTTTCAAAGATAATATCCAGCGGAATCTGTTCGCCGACCAAACCGGTTGGAGCAGGAGGCGGAACGCGGACTTCGACGACAGAATCAGCCTCGAGCATCTGTCCGGACTTTTTGGCGGGCGCACCATTCACCAGGACGAATCCATCCTTGATTAACGCTTGAAGGCGCGCGCGCGAATGCTCAGGCATGGACTCGACCAAAAAATGGTCGAGCCGCTCTTCGTCCGGTTTTTGGAAGCGAAACGTGAAAATCGAATCGGTCACGTATTTGAGTCAGTCTTTTGAAGCGCGGCCTTTTTCTCGGCGCGCTCATTCAACCAAACCCCGAGCAATAATATGATCACACCAACAGTGATCGATGAATCGGCAATATTGAAAACCGCGAACGTTCCAATCGAAATAAAATCGGTGACTCTCGCCCGAAATAGGCGGTCCACCAAATTTCCCGATGCACCTGCCAATTGCAAGACCAGCGCCACACGCAGTGTCCAATCACGCGGGCTGATGCGCGGGAAATAATAAAAGATCAAGATGACGACGATGATCGCCAAAACCGTGAACACCGTATTGCCATTTTGAAACGAACCAAATGCCGCGCCGCTATTCGACCAATTGACAATACGCGCATAGGGACTAAGCCAGGATAACCAGTTGGGAAGCCAGGTGCTATCAAAAGGCAAATTGGTTCGCACCAGCCATTTTGTCCACTGATCGAAGGCAACGATCACCGCGGCTGGCAGGACCAGAATTAGATAATCACGTAAATAACGATTCAACGTTTCACCTCACAAGAAATTGCGCACAGGTTTTGTGCGCGCCCTATTTTACCCCGTTTATCCAATCGCTAATAAGACCTGACAGGTTTTCGAAAGCCTGTCAGGTCTCTATTTGACAAAGAATCGCGGCACGCGTGCACTGACGTTCGTCATCACTTCGTATTCGTTGGTGCCTGTCCAATCGGCAAAATCCTCGGCAGTGATTCCATCGCCGAGCAGGACAACTTCATCCCCAACTTTTGCATCGTCTCCACCAAGGTTCACCATGAACTGATCCATGCAGACCCGCCCCACTTGCGGATACTTTTTCCCGTTGACGATGACCTGCGCCTGATTCGTCATACGGCGGAAATAACCATCCGCGTAACCACACGGAATGGTCACGATCCTGGTCGGGACTTCGGGCTGCCACAACGACCCATAACTGACCGGCCTCCCCGGCTGGGTAATCTTGCTGTATGCAACACGTGAATGCCACCTCATTGCTGGCTTTACTTCGACCGTCTTCTTCACATCGCGGCCTGGATATACACCATAAAACATCACGCCCGCACGAACCATATCGAAATAGCTCTCTGGCAATTGAAGGATGGCGCCAGAGTTGGCCGCGTGTCGAAGCGGCGGATGCGGCACGCTTCGCTTTTCGTAAAAGTATAGGACTTCCTGAAATCGTTCCAATTGCGATCTGGCATGGGTTAAATCACTTGATTCCGAGTTGGCAAAATGAGTGAATATACCTTCTATATCTAAGTGGCTACACGCTAACGATCTTTCGAGAAATGCTTCGGCCTCATATTCATGGACTCCGATACGTTCCATGCCTGTATCGATCTTCAAATGAACTTTGAGTTTCTTCTTTGCGTTTTGTGCAACTTGCTCGGCAGCATCCAGTAATTCGAGGGACGAAGCCGCAAGAGTCAAATCATATTGAACAAAATCCGGGATTTGTTCGGGAAGCGTTCCACCCAGGACCAGAATCGGTTTATCGATTCCCAATTCGCGCAGATGAATCCCCTCCTCGACAATCGCCACGCCGATGTAATCTGCATACGGCGCAATATATGGCGCAACACCATCCACGCCGTGACCATACGCATTCGCTTTGAGCACAGACATCACTTTTGCAGGAGTCACATGGAAGCGAATGTTATCGAGATTTTGTTTTAGTTGAGGAAGATTTACTTCAAGATATGTTGGACGCATGGAACCATTCTAAAACGTAATCTGTAAAACGTAAATAATTTCAACTACATTTTACGCACCAAAAACTTATGTCGAGAGACAGATCAAATCTTACCGGCTACGTAATCCAACACATCGATCTTGGTCAGAATGCCAGTCGGTTTACCGCCATCGACAATGATCAAGGCAAAGCCATTCGTCAACATCGGCATCGCTTCGTCGAGTGTGGTATCGGACGGAAAGACTGCCTTGGCATTTTGTACAAGTTGATCAATCGACTCATCCTGACTATGCTGATGGTTATCCAATACGTGATTGAGCAAATCCACTTCTTCGATGGTGCCGACCAGCGATCCGTCCGCGCCGACGACGGGCATTTGCGAGATGGCGTTCTGTCGCATGGTAGACATCACTTTGCGCATCGAGTCGCCCAGCGTCGCGGTGTGAAGCGATTTATTCGTCTTGGCAAAAAGCAGGTCGCCGAGTGTCACTTCGCCGAATTCCATTTCAAGGAATACATTTTCGCGCATCCATTTGTTATCGTAGAACTTGGATAGGTAGCGCGAACCGCTATCTGGAAAGATGACCACCACGAGTCGGCCTGGAGGAAGCTTGGCCGCGTATTTGATCGTCCCAGCCAACGCTGAGCCGGTCGAGCCGCCCGCGAAGATTCCCTCCTGCCTCACCAGTTGGCGCGCCCACAAAAACGATTCGCGGTCGCTGACACGCACAATATCATCGACCATGGAAATGTCCGTTGTGGTTGGCAAGAAGTCCTCGCCAATGCCCTCGACTTTATACGTCTTTGGATACACACCTTCCGGGACTTTGCCGTTGTTCTTCCAAATCTCATACAGGATCGAGCCTTCGATGTCCACGCCAATAATTTTGATTCTAGGATTCTTCGCTTTGAGAAAGCGGCCAATGCCAGAGATCGTCCCGCCGGTTCCCATGCCGATAACGACATCCGTAACTTTGCCCTCGGTTTGATCCCAAATTTCAGGAGCAGTAGTCAGTTCATGCGTTTTTGGATTGTCGGGGTTGTGATATTGATTGGCAAGAATCGCATTCGGCGTTTCACGCGCGAATCGTTTTGCGACTTCGTAATACGAACGCGGATCGTCCGGCGCGACCGCCGTTGGCGTAATCACAACTTTTGCACCATACGCCCGCAGAAGCATAATCTTTTCATTGCTCATTTTGTCGGGCATGACAAAAATGGTCTTGTAACCTTTAAGCGCCGACGCAATCGCAAGCCCAACGCCGGTATTGCCGGATGTGGCCTCCACAACGGTTCCACCTGGTTTTAGCTCGCCGCGTTTCTCGGCTTGCTCGATGATATTCAAGCCCACGCGATCCTTGATGCTCCCGCCGGGATTTAGATTCTCCAACTTGGCATATATCGGCACTTGGACACTTGAAGCAACACGTCCAAGCCGAACAAGCGGCGTCTGGCCAATCGCGCCGAGGATATTATCAAAAACTTTTTTTTCAGAAGAAACCGGAAGAATAGGCATTCTCTCTCCTTTGGTGGTTAGGGAAATTTTACCGCAAGCAAGAATCATATCGGATATCTTGTTATCAAGAACCTGCTGCTTTATGACAGAAGGAAAAGTAGTGAGGAAGAAAATCAAAGATTATTGTGAGAGGATACTCACCCGAAAGCCAAAGTCGTTGTCCCTCCTATGCGGGAAGTAGCTGACGCGGTTCTCAACGCGTCCACTGTAAATACCGCCGCTATCAATGCTCCACGAGCCGCCGCGCAGACCCAACTTATCATGCCCATTGTTATAATAATTAACTTGCCATTCATAAACATCTCCGCTCATATCTATCACACCATAGGGGCTTGCTCCAAGCAGATA
>JBJKOR010000044.1:0-1122 GCA_046707185.1 Anaerolineales bacterium
GAAGTGCGCGAGACATTCCGTCAACGCGCGGCGACGATCAAAGCCTTGCGTGAATTTTTGGATGGCAAAGGCTTTCTGGAAGTCGAGACACCGATTTTGCAACCGCTCTACGGCGGCGCCGCGGCAAAGCCATTCACTACGCATCACAACGAGTTGAATCAAGACATGTATTTGCGCATCTCGTTTGAGTTGTATCTCAAGCGATTGTTGGTCGGCAACTTGGAACGCGTCTATGAAATCGGACGCGACTTCCGCAATGAGGGTGTTTCCTACAAACATAACCCGGAGTTCACGCAATTGGAGTTCTATTGGGCGTACGCGGACTATCTTCAAGTCATGGAATTGACCGAGCAGATGGTTTCGTATGCCGCCGAAAAGGTGACCGGCTCCACGAAAATCAAATATGGCGACTATGAGATCGAGTTCAAGCCGCCCTGGCGCAGGTTGGAAATGCGCCAGGGAATTTTGGAAACGTCTGGCATCGATATCGCCGAACATAAAACTGCGGAGGCGTTATTCAAAGCGATTGTCTCGAAGCATAAAGATAAAACTCCCGATCCGAACGCGACGCGCGGCAAGTTGATCGATTATCTGTTGAGCGAATTCCTCGAGCCGACGTTGATTCAGCCGACTTTCTTATTTGACTATCCGCGCGATATTTCGCCGCTGGCAAAATCCAAGCCGGGCGATCTGTTGACTGTGGAACGCTTCGAGGGTTATGTCGCTGGCTTTGAATTGTGCAATGCTTTTACCGAGTTGAACGATCCGCTCGATCAGGAACAGCGCTTCCTCGAGATGGGACGCGATTATGCTGCCGATGATGAAGAGAAACATCCGATGGACGAGGATTATCTGCGCGCCATGCGCTATGGTATGCCGCCCTGCGGAGGCTTCGGCATGGGCGTGGATCGCCTGACGATGCTGTTGACGAATAAACATTCGATCCGTGAAGTGCTGCTGTTCCCCGCGCTACGGAATGAAGAATGATATTGGTGGTCTCGATATGGCGGCGCTGGTCGAGTGGCGCAAAGCGCATATCGAGACCCGCCGCCTACTCGACCACCGTATGAAAAATAAAATTTTGATTATCGGCGATACATTGACCTTACTCATCGTCACCTT
>JBJKOR010000045.1:0-6925 GCA_046707185.1 Anaerolineales bacterium
CGGCCCGGGTTGCCGAGGCCGACGATCAAGTAAGTGTCAAGTGTCATGGTCAAGTATCAAGTGTCAGGTGTCACGTATCAGGAGCGGCGGATGCGGATAACGATGCCGAAGAAAATAAAAAGAACCACGATGATCAAGGCACCGCGGCGAATACCGGCATAAATATCACTCGTCTGCACTTCGGCTGGGTTGACCGGAAACGCGGTCGGGGTGGAAAATATGGGCGGCGCAGTCGCAGTCGGTGAAGCCTGCACAAGCGTTGACTCGGGAACGGCAGTCGCAGGCTTAGGTGTAAATGTAATCGTTGGAATGATCGCGGTTGGCGTCATTGTTGCGGTTGGCGACTCGTTCTGGACTTTGACTTTAACCGTCGCATCCTGGAATGAACCATCCTGCAAGATCACGCGCAGACGCAAAACATAATCACCGTCGCTGATGGTCGTCGTGTCCCATGTGGCAATTGCGGAATTCGTAATCGGCTGGGAAAAGGTCTGGATGAGAAACCAGGTTCCGGTCGAGTCCGAAGCGTACGCAAAATCCAATTCAGCGGAAGCAAAGTTCGGAACGTCGGTCGAGCCGGTGATGGAAACTTGTCCATGCAGAGTCTGTCCCGCAATTGGTGCAGTGATGACCGGCGAGGTTCCCTGTGCGAAAACCGCAGAAGGGATGACCGCCGTCAAAACTATCACTGCCAAGAACCATCGACGCATCAGAATGCACGAACCCAATTTGTGTTGGAAAAGATATAGAGTGCAATGGCAAGGAACGCACACAGCATAATCAAGCTACAGCCGCATCCGCTGCACGAACAATTGCGTCCCAAGCCGAAGCGCCGCTCGAGCCAAACGAACAGGCGATCCAGAAAGAAAAGTTCAAGCAAACCAGCCAGACATCCCTGACGGTTACGCACGGTGCCTCCTCAATCGAGATTCTGAACATGTGAGTCTAACATGAAGGATAACGAAGGTCAAATTTTATGCGAGAGAGGGGCGTCGGTTTATATGAAAAGAATGAAAAGAACATTGTACAGCAACCCCTGTTCCAAGATTTTCTGGAAGGTGGTTTTTATGGTAAACTCAGGCCGATAAAATGGAGAATTCATATGGCCAACTCACGCGCTGAACAAATGGTGGAACGTCTACGCTCGATGCAAGCCGCTGCGCCGGATATCGAAGCCTCGGCTATCGTCTCTGTGGATGGCTTGATTATGGCCTCGGCCCTCCAGCAAGGTGTGGAAGAAGACCGCGTTTCGGCCATGTCGGCGGCAATGCTGAGTCTCGGCGAGCGCATTTCCGGCGAACTTGGACGCAAAGCCCTGGAGCAGGTTTACATCAAAGGCGATAAAGGCTATATTGTTTTGACCTCCGTGGGGACAGAAGCGGTTCTGACCACGCTCGCACGGCAGGAGGCCAAATTAGGCTTGATCTTCCTCGAGATGCGCCGCGCCGCAGAAGATATTATCAAGCTGATATGAAAAAGAAAAATATTCTTCCATACAATACCAATGCAATTCCCGGTGGGGTGGGCTTATCGCCCTCCCCACTTCCATTAATACGAATAATACAAACCCTAAGGGTCTCGAAGACCCTTAGGGTTTGAACAATATGAGGTGACTTATGACCACAAAATATTTATTCTTCACAGGCGGGGTTGTTTCATCGGTTGGTAAAGGCGTGACGGCTGCCGCGGCCGGATTGATTCTCAAGGAACGCGGCTTCAAGGTCGCGGTGCAGAAGCTCGATCCGTATATCAATGTGGATCCGGGCACGATGAGTCCGTACCAACACGGGGAAGTTTTTGTTTTGGATGATGGCGCGGAAACGGACCTCGATCTGGGTCACTACGAACGATTCATCGACATCCGCCTAAGCCGTGTCAGCAATTTCACCAGCGGACAGGTGTACGCCGAGATCATCGGCAAGGAACGCCGCGGCGATTTCCTCGGCGGAACGATTCAGGTGATTCCACACATCACCAACGAGATCAAGCGCCGGATCAGATTGGTCTCGAAGGAAACCGGTGCGGAAGTTGTGTTGGTCGAAATCGGCGGGACAGTGGGCGATATCGAATCGCAGCCGTTTCTCGAAGCGTTGAGGCAACTCCGCAACGAGGTTGGACGCGAGAACGTTTTCTTCATCCACGTGACATGGCTGCCGTACATCGGCGCGACGGGGGAACTCAAGACCAAGCCGACTCAACATTCCGTATCGGCCTTACGCTCCATCGGCATCTCGCCGAACATGATCATTGCACGTTCCGATTATCCGGTTGAAGATGGCATTTGTGACAAGATCGCCTTGTTCTGCGACGTGGAAAAGCAGGCGGTAATTCCGATGGTCACGAGCGATGTGCTTTATGAAGTGCCGCTGCTGCTGGAAAGAGCGGGCGTGGGAGATTATCTCGTCGACAAGCTGAAACTGACGTCCACGCGCGAACCGGATATGCGTCCGTGGCAAAAAATGGTGGATAACGTCCGCAAGCCGAAGCCATCGGTAAAGATCGCGTTGGTTGGAAAGTATGTCGAGCTGCAGGACGCGTACATGTCAGTGCGTGAGGCGTTGAATCACGCCGCGCTTGCCAACAATGTGGAAGTGGAAATCGGCTGGGTCCATTCCGTGGATTTGGAAAAAGACAAAGGCTGGGACACCGTTCAAGGCGCGGATGGAATCATTGTCCCGGGCGGTTTCGGCTCGCGCGGTATCGAAGGCAAGATCATGGCGGCGCGTTATGCGCGCGAGAAAAAGATTCCATATCTTGGGCTATGTCTCGGAATGCAAACCATGACGATTGAATTTGCGCGCAATGTGTTGAATCTCGAAGATGCGAATTCATCGGAGTTCGACCGCAGTACCTCCGCGCCGGTGATCGACCTGATGCTCGATCAAAAATCCATCACCGATATGGGCGGGACGATGCGGCTTGGTTTGTATCCTTGCGTTTTGCAGGAAGGCACCAAAGCTGCCAATGCCTTTGGCGTGCGGCAAGTCGAGGAGCGTCACCGTCACCGTTTTGAATTCAACAACGCGTACCGCGCTGAGTTCGAAAAAGCGGGAATGGTTTTCTCCGGTTTATCGCCGGACGGCAAGTTGGTCGAGATCGCTGAGCTGGCCGATCATCCTTATATGATTGGAAGTCAATTCCATCCTGAGTTTTAATCGAGGCCGATGAGACCGCATCCTTTGTTCGTGGGATTGATGAAAGCGGCGAAGGAGAGAAGCAGGAAGTGAGCGGTAGTAGGTTGCGGTTGGGCTTCGGAAGTCTTGGTTCATCATATCCCTGTTGACGTATGCGCATGTGGGTGTGTATAATGATTGTGTAAAGGAGCAATTATGCAGAACCTGCAACGCGTCAATCTTTTATTGGAACGCCGACAGCGTGAAGCATTGGAGCGTCTTGCCCGTCAGAAAAACCGCAGCGTCAGTGATTTGGTGCGCGAATACGTCACTGCTGGTTTGAGAGAAGATGCCAGCCGCCGACACGAAAGAATGGTCGCGCTGGAAAATGCCCGCGCCCTCAGCGCGCGTATATTGAAACGACGAAAAGGAAAGCCGATCACTGATCCAGTAAAGGTCGTAAAGCGAATACGCGAGGAGCGGGTAAATGACATATTGGGTCGTGGACGCTAATATCGCAGTTTACACCGCGCTGAAAATTACGGATGAACTCGAGCGTTTCTGGGAACGCGTGGACAACGAACAAATTACGCCATGTGCGCCGCGTTTGTGGTTGAGCGAGACAACCTCCGCGATTCGGTCATCGCTTTCGCAAAAAGAAATCACATCCGATGAGGCAGAACAGGCATTGCGGACAATTCACGCGTTGAATGTGGAAATTATCAACGAAGACGAAGAGCTTTGTCTGCGGGCGCTCGAGTTGGCTGGCAAACTTCGGCAGACCAAAGCTTATGATGCCTTCTATCTTGCTTTGGCCGAAAAGTTGGCCGCAGAATTTTGGACAGGAGATGAATGGCTTGCAAACCGCTGTCGCAAAGATTTGAAACTTAGCTGGGTACATTCATTGGACGAAATTGAATAATCTTTCGACTTTCGGTATTTTTCAAATCTCGAGGCCGAGTAAGAGAGGTAACGATGAATAACGAGACTTTAAACACCCTGACCCACAAACCTTATAATTGGCGTCTTTTGGGAATATTGGTTATCGCGGTTCTAATCAGTGTGATCTTGATTACGCCGTATTCACTCACCTTGCAAAGCAGCGCCTTAAAAACCGCCAAGCTGCCCATGCCTTTGGCGATCCTATTACCGCTTCAATGGCTGCAAACTACGATTCTCTATGGGATTCTGGCGGCGATCGGTTTGTTCATCGCCAATCGCATCGGGCTGGGACTTCCTTTCCTCGAGAGTTGGCTGGCGGGCAAACCCGACTGGGAACGCGTACGCAAGTTTGCATTGCCTGCCATCATCGCTGGCGTACTCGCCGCAATTCTTATCACCCTTCTCGATGTGTTTGTGTTCGGCCCGCAATTATCCGCTGACCTTAAACGCTTGGGAATAACTGTTCCAGTCTCTTCGCTTGTGCCTCCCGCCTGGCAGGGATTCCTTGCTTCGTTCTACGGCGGGACAACGGAAGAGATTCTGTTACGCCTGTTCATGCTTTCGCTCTTCGCGTGGATCGGGAAATTCATCAACCACACCCCTGATGGCCGCCCCGGAGAAATTGCGCTTTGGGTTGCAAACATCTTAGCGGCGCTTCTCTTCGGCCTTGGACATTTGCCGGCCACCGCCGCGGCTGGACTCCCCATGGACGCTTTGGTCATTACACGCGCCATTGTGCTCAACGGCTTGGCGGGACTCGTCTTCGGCTGGTTCTATTGGAAGCACGGACTCGAAGCTGCCATGGTATCGCATTTCAGCGGCGACATTGTTTTACATGTGATCGTGCCGTTGCTGATGGGACATTAAAGAAATTACTATTTATTGGGTTGGTGAAAGTCACGAGAAAAGTGGGAGGTAAGGCTTCCAAAGTTTCGCTTTACATTGGCGCTTCTGAGAGCATAATCCATACAAGTAATTGACACATACGCTTTAAATTTTGTATAATGAAAATGCAGGTGGATGAACGTTTTATCGGAACAGAGCCAAGAAAAGAAACATATAGATAAATCTTGGTACATCTGGAATAAGCAGCGCTTTAGCGGGAAGGGATCATATGAATGACTTCAATTGAATTGTTTTTTCACCTTTATAATTGCCAGCATGGCGGAATGTGAGTTATTTATGTCTACTGAAACAAAAGCTATTATCGTAGGCATAATTGCAGTTTGCATGCTTTTACCGAAAACTGGCTTTCCCGGCATATTCGGAATACTAATTACAGGTATATGTCTAATCGCAGTTTGGGGTTTAGTTCATTGGTTTGACGATATCGCGGAAAAATTGAAATCTCCATGGATAAGCTATATTATGATTTTTATTGCGTTGTATGGTTTCTTTCAAGTGCTAGCAAAATTCCCTGATAAAAACGGAGCGGATTCTGGCCCCTGCGCTACAGTTGCACCGGAAGACCGCCAAGATTGTCTTGATGAGTATTATGCTAATCCCACTCCCGGCATATCCATAATTTATCAATCAAAGTATACGCCAGAACCACTTTATGATCCTTACAATTCTTACAACGATATGCTTTCCCGATGTCCTACCGGCTGCACCGTCCATACAGACGGCTGCAATATCAAGGGCAATATCTCGTTCGATAGTGGTGAAAAAATCTATCATGTTCCAGGTCAGGAATATTATGATAGCACTATGGTTGATCCATCCCATGGTGAACGATGGTTCTGCACAGAAGACGAAGCCCAAGCTAACGGCTTTCGGCGTTCATATAAATAAAACTTTGCTTAGGTGAAATAATGAACGAAAAGTCGAAACTATGTCCCCGTTGTAAATTTGCTCTCTCTGATCGTCTCGATGTACTTTTTTGCCCCAACTGTGGTTTTGACTTATCATCTGTCTCCAAGCCAACCACCAAGAATGATTTATCTCGTCCTCTCAACGGGTGCTTGTATTTGTTGATTGGACTCATAGGAGCAATTATACTCGCGATTATTCCCTACTTTCTTGTTTTCGGGGCACAGGCTTCAGGCTTCTTTTCTGATTCAGGATTGATCTTCGTTGGTGCTTTGTCGGCAATACTTCTCTTAGCTTTATACCCATCTATTTGGTTCTTCGGAGCAAAAGGCAAATACGGAAAAGTAGAGTTCTTCGGGTTTGTAAATCTTTTAGTTCTAACTTTCATACCAATAGTGGGTGGCTGGATAGCGTCCTATTATTTTGGTAAAGGGCTCTATATGGCAATCACGCATCAATCCTTTCCCGCTCGCGATGCGTCAAAATGGGGTTTTGTTCTTGGTATGTTAGGGGTAGTTTTAGCAGTATCACTAGGAATCGTATCGAATCAGCCTAACATCTCCACTCCAATTCCCACTTCAAATGTAACCGCCACTCAAATCAATTATTTCTACCCTACTTCAACCTATGCTCCTACCATTCAGCCAACTTCTGATCCATGTCTGTATTGGTCTCAGGTTACCACTGCGATGAATAGTATGAACTTGTGCGTGAAAGGTCTTGTCACTTCACTTAGTCAGTCCCAAAACGCAGCCAGTCGGTATAAATTTTCAAATAAACCAAACACCTTCTTCATCTATTCAACCCATTTTGAATATTATGATCCAGTCACCGGCAAAACCCTTGCACCAGGCACGTGTATTTATATCACCGGCACGATTCAAGTCATCCAATCTGTGCCGTATATGGACATGGACGCATCACATGTTCAATTCAATTCCAATCCTGCTGCTTGTCAGTAACCGTTTATAATTTATTTGCATACTGGCCGCGCTCCTTCTCAGACAATACAGACTCATAACAAAAGAACTGCGGAGCCTATCATTTCCGACAATTAC
>JBJKOR010000046.1:0-9388 GCA_046707185.1 Anaerolineales bacterium
TCCAGATCCTTAGCCGGGTATTGAGGTAAGTTCGGCGATGGCCTGCGGACCCGGTCCCGGCGCATTTGCTTCATTTCATCCGGATGCAAATCGCATAGGTGCTCAAAATTCAGATATTCGATAAAGCGTGTCGCACCGACGATGTACAGCGATTCCGAGGCGGGCGCATAAGCATGGAGAAATCGTATAACCTTGTTGTAATGCTCGCGTTTGATCTGGCTGACATCGAAATTGGTCGATAGTTTATTGGCCTGCATGAAAAGATCCAGCGCGGTTTTGTACTTGCGAACCGTATTCGGCGATTTGGATTCGAGCGTGACGAGCCACGCAAGGGAGGCGGTTTTAATGTCCATAGTTTCCTGATGCCCAATCTTATCATATTTCCGGTAATAATTCTTATCGGAAAAACAGAAAGTATGCATTCCCTGCTATATCGATACTTCGATGATGCAATGGTTCGTATAGTAGGGCAGGGGGGTCTGGTGCCTAGGTAGAGTTATCGGCTAGCGATTAGATAAATGGACCTAAAATTTTTTGTTGGATTGGTTCGGGCATTGTTTTTGGGAATGTGTTAAAGAAAAGGGAGCAAGTTGGACACCAGTGGGGCATCAATTCGGTGACTTCACCGAATTGATAATTTTTAATCAGCAGAACCCAATCTGCTTGTCAGCCAGAATGTTACAACCGGCTCAATAACTAATAAATAGGTTCAATATATATTTTACTGGGCTCAATATTTGGTAAAACCTACAGAAAACCACATGAAAAGGGAGGAGTTCTATTGACAAAATATCTATCATTCGATATAATTTCTATTAGATGGAATAATATGAAAACTGAAATTAATCATTTCCTGGAGACACTTGACCGCTCTCCACGGACTATTGTTACGTATAGAAATGCCTTGATTCAATTCATAAACGAGGTTGGCGAAGATGCGGAACTAAATACGGAAACATATACAAAGTTCCTTGCTTCGCTGAAAAATGTATCCCCCTCCACGCAGCGAATTTATACAACTGCTGTGCGGAAGTTCTATGCTTTTTGCAAGGCAGGAAACTGGGCCGAGCTGCAGGAAGCCACCGATCATTACACCAGAAAGCCTGGCAGAAGGATCGTCAACTTCAACCGTGAAGCGTTGGAAAAAGTCGTTGCCTACTGCGAAGCGCTGAGCGGAGATTTACCAGCCCTGCGCGACCGCGCCTTTGTTCTGACTTTGGTGGATACCGGCTTACGAATCTCAGAAGCCTGTGCCCTGAAACGCAGTGATATTGATTGGCTGGAAGGACGAGCAGTTATCATCGGTAAAGGCGATAAACAGGCAGTTGTTCGCTTTTCCAATCGGTCCATGGAAGCGCTAAAAGATTATCTACACGCACGATCTGTGGTCGATCCGAACTCACGCATTCCGCTATCGTCTCAGCCTTTGTTTGCCAGGCACGACATCCGCGCCAGCAGGAAAGTCCGGCCCATCACCGCCGGCGGAATGTGGAAAGCGATCAAAGGCCGCATGACCGAAGCCGGAGTAGACCGCCGCGTGGTTCGCATTCATGACTTTCGGCACTACTTTGTAACGATGACTTATCTGGCGAAAAGGGATTTGAAACTTTCGCAGGAACTTGCCCGCCACGAGAGTATTTCCACCACGAATCGTTACGCGCATTTTGGCGGCGAGGCGGACGCGGCTTACGATGAAATTTTCAACCAGCGGACAACAGGAGATTCAACGCGAGAAAATCATAGATGAAGTTTTCGATAAAGTACTCATAGTAAGAATGCCCCCTGCCCCTCCATGAGGTTGGCCTGGAGAATTATCTCTTGTAGGGCTTATTTGCCTTGGATAATTTATTCGACAATTCGTCCTTCATAGGCCCGGCGATATCTTGTGCCTGATCGTAAAGGTTGTGCAGCTCATCGGGATCTTGCTTTAAGTTATAAAGCTCGAACCGCTGAATATTGGGATAGGAATAATACGTCAGGCGGTAGTCGCCTTTTGTAAGCGCCGCAGAGAATTGGGTCAAAGTCTGGAACGAAGAATTTTGTTTGGCATCCAACACAAAGACGCTTCGATCCGGATTATCCACGCCTCCCAGTTGAGGCAAAATACTGCCCTCTGCCCAATTCGGAATGGGATGATTCGTCAAATGCGCCAAGGTCGGCAGGAGATCCACGTTGCTGGTGCGAGTAGAAACATCCTGCCGCCCCTTTCCGCCGGGGACCGAGACAAGCAGCGGCACATGAATGAGCGGCTCGAAGATCAGGCGGGTGAAATGGCCGATCTCGCCGCGCTCGAATATTTCACCATGATCGCTGGTCAAGAAGATATAGCTATTGCTGGACAATCCGGATGAATTCAAGAAATTGAACAACCGGCTGACCTCCGCATCCCAACTCGCGATGAATTGGTCGTAGAGCAGACGCTGCTCTTTGGCATCTTTATAAAAGTTGTGCACCTTTCGAGCGTTGGTAAATCGTTCTGCGCGAAATGCCAGGGGATGTATCGGCTTTTGTATCTGCTGGAGGCCGTCGCTGGAAAATTTCTGGAGAAATTCAGCGGTAGGATTGTAGGGATCGTGAGGCGGATAGAAATGCAGGTATGCAAGCGTCGGTTGTTTGATTTGGCTCAGGGTGTTAATGGCTCCATTCACAACATCCTTGAGGGTATACAGCCCACTGACGTTGTCGGGCAATCCGTTCGGGTATGAACCTTTATAACGAGCTTCCTCGAGGGATCTTGTGCGTCCCTGCCAGAAGCTCATGACGGGACCAAGAAACAGGGCGCTGCGTTCCTGTTCCAGACTCGAGAATGCGGCAAAGTCACCCTTCTTGAAGAAAGGTGATTCGTAGATGGGTTGATTCAAATCAAAGCTCGTACTTTTGATGTATGTATCAATATCCTGCCGGGCCTGGTCAACAATCAGGTCAGCCCATTTGTTTTGAGCGTACGCCAGCGTGGAATCGGATTGGCGGAGGGCTGAAAATATGTGATGTGACGATTGAGCGCGGATGATCGTGCCATATAGCTGTAAGGCACGATGCGACCACGGGTAAAGTCCGGTCAAAATGGAAGCGGTGCCGGGAACCGTGAAAGTCCCGGCGGAATAATGGTTATGGTAAACAATGGCGTTTTCTGCGAAAGCTTCCACATTCGGCATGGTCGCGCGGGAATAGCCGTACAAAGGCAAATGAAGAGCCGACCAGGCGTCGAATACAAGGATGATGATATTGGGACTGCCTGATGAAGATGACGATGTAATCAGGTTTTGCAGCGGATGCAGAAACCCAGCCAGCGGTACAAGTTGTAAAAGTTTAAGGAAATCACGACGGGAGATTTTATTCACTACGGACACTTTCTTCTTCTAAAAGAGACTCTGGATGAGCACAACGATAAGGCCGATCACCCCTAACGGCAGGTATACGTAAGCAAAAATACTAAAACGCTCTACGATGAAGAGTAATACCTTCCGCCCCTTTTCGTATTTATTGAAGAAAAAAAACAGCACAATCAACGCCAGCAGACAAAGAACCAGGTCGCCGTAGAAGATCATCGGAAGCGGATATCGGATGTTTTGCCGCATTAAAATAAAAGCGGCCGTCCATACCAGGGCGATCAGAAAACCTTTATAAGCAAATCCTTCACGGACCCAGCCTCTGGGAAGGACGAAACACAGCAAAAGGATGAACCCGCTCACGATCAGGCTCTCCACTAGGGCAAATGCCATTTCGTAACAAAATACGACGGCGATTTGTCCGAGGCTCTGGCTGAGCAGGCTGGAAGGAATCTGATCAAAGAACGAATAGATGGTCCAACTGTAAGCCGCAAACACGATAAAGGAAAAAGCGCCGATAAACTCATTCCATTCAGGAAAGCGCCTCCTGAGATTTCCTAGATTCATATTATCGGATTATAGTATAAAACTCCAATAGTATAATTACGCGCTTGCTCATATGCCTTATGAGTAACATTTTTGCCTACCTGCGCCTGCACAGCCGCGAAACGTTCTCTTCGTTATATGTTCGCAATTACCGCTTATATTACATCGGGCAAATCATTTCGACTTCCGGCACGTTCATGCAGTCCGTCGCGCAAGCCTGGCTGGTGCTCAAGCTGACCAATTCCGGCACGGCGTTGGGGATCACGAGCGCGCTGCAATATGTTCCTGTTTTGGTCCTGGCGCCGTATGGCGGCGTCATCGCCGACCGGTTTCCTAAACGGAGAATCCTCTACTTCACACAATCCATATCCGGCATTCTGGCATTGATGCTTGGCGCATTGGTTGCCACAAACCTCGTTCAGGTCTGGATGGTTTACATCCTGGCCTTTTGTTTGGGAATGGTCAATGTTTTCGATAATCCCGCCCGCCAGACGTTCTACGTTGAGATGGTTGGCTCGGAGAATCTCAGGAATGCCGTGACGCTGTACTCCTCGCTGGTCAATCTGTCGCGGGTCATCGGTCCCGCCATCGCCGCGGCACTGATCGCCGGGTTCGGCCTTGCACCTTGTGTTGTCATCAATGGAATTTCATACGCCGCGGTCGTCATCATGCTCTCGCTGATGGACGTGGACGAACTGATCGTTTCACCGCCTGCGCCGCGCGCCAAAGGGCAGATTCGGGAAGGCTTCCAATATGTGATCTCGAAGCCAATCATCGGTTCCACACTTTTGATGATGGCCCTCGTCGGTACGTTGACCTATGAGTTTCAAGTCAGCCTGCCGTTGATCGCTGAATTTACTTTCCACGGCGATGCCAGCAGCTACGCCCTGCTGACGGCTTCCATGGGAATAGGCGCGGCCGCTGGAGGCGTGTTCTTCGCCGGACGAAAGGGCATTCAACCGATTAAAGTGGTCAGCGCTGCTTTGCTCTTCGGCCTGACGGTTTTGGCAGCTGCCTTCATGCCAAGCCTCGTGCTTACCGGCCTGGCATTGATATTTGTTGGAATTGCATCGATCAATTTTTCCTCGCTCGGCAACACCACAATCCAACTGGAAAGCTCCCCACAAATGCGCGGACGCGTAATGTCGTTCTGGTCGATTGCATTTCTTGGTTCCACGACGATTGGCGGACCGATCGTGGGTTGGTTTGCTGAAGTTGTGGGTGCACGCTGGGGATTGGCTCTCGGCGGATTTGCGGCTCTGGCTGCTTTTGTATTGGGAATGATTACGCTGCGAAACACGAGAATATTAACACCTGCCACATAATAGTTGGTCTTGGAATATTTGGACATTCCCCCATGAACGAAAAATTGAGCGCCACATTCTTGTGGCGCTCAACCGGTTTCTATCCAAAAAAGCTTGCGTTGGTTTGAATGGCGCCTCGCAAGTCGATGACTTCACCTGCCCTGAGTGTGCGCGTGGTATTCAAAGCCACTTCCTTTCCGCGGTGATCTTGACCGATATACCGTCCGGTCAAACCCGGCGCATTGATAAATTCCCCGCCCTGTGCCCTGAAAGCAGCAGGAACATCATCTTCCGGGAAAATTGCATTGAACGGGCATTCGGGAACGCACGCGCCGCAGTCAATGCACGTGTTTGGATCGATATAGTATGTCGGCCATTGATTTACATCGTCGCCGGTTTGCAAACATTCCACAGGGCAAACATCCGAGCATCCGGTGTCTCGCAGGCAGAGGTTTGTGATTACATGAGTCATAGGAATCTCCTTTGAACGATCTCTGTCGGTTATTTGTCGCAGTAAGAGCCAAAAGGGACCAGCACGTTCTGCGCAGGCCAAAAGTATATAACGCCAAGATTACATACGGATGACGATATTCATTGCAAGAGCACTACTGGAGCTTGGGGTGAAGATGGGGGTAATCCCGGTAATTTTTTCCTTGACACGTTTTTATTGGTCGTGATAAACTCTCACCGTAAGTTAATCTTTCAAGAAAGGAGCGCACTTCGTGAGTAACGTTTTCATCATCACCGCCGTTCGTAAAGATTCGGGCAAATTTGTCCGTCCTCGGAGTGCGCCTGTTGCAGGTCCCGCATCAGCGGGATGACCGTCCTCGGTCTAACTGTTTTCATTCGATTACAGCCACGGTTGCACTCAGCGCCGTGGCTTTTTTGTCGCTATTCATCGCCCTGAGCGGAGTGATGTCCTGAGCGAAGTCGAAGGATTGTCACGAAGTCGAAGGGTAGTTCAAGGATCACTATGACTACTATTACACCCTCATCGAAATATTTTGATTTTCGCAACGCGCTCACCAAAAATCGAATTGCCGGGATATGGCGCATGATGAGCGACTTTCGCTGGCCGTATGCCGGCGCGACTGCTGCACTGGCCGTCTCTGCGACGGCCAAGACCTGCACCTATCTTTTGCTGGGATATTTTGCCGACAAGGTTCTGACTCAGCAGATCTACATCGCCGGAACGCTGAACAAAACGCTGGCATTGATCGGCGCGGGATTCGTCGGCTTCGCTGCCGTGGAAGGATCGTTCTCGTATCTTTCCGGACGTTTGGCGGCCTACACCGCCGAGGGCATTACGCGGCGCCTGAGAGATTTCCTCTTCGACCACATCCAGCGGCTGAGCTTCTCGTATCACAGCCAAACGCCGACCGGCGACCTGATCGAACGCGTCACCTCGGACGTGGACGCACTGCGGAGATTCTTCTCCGAGCAGGCCATCGGCATTGGACGAATCGTTTTGTTGTTCGCCATCAACTGGGCCGCGATCCTTTCGCTAAACATAAAACTTGGCTTGTTGTCGGTGGTCGTGATGCCGTTCATCCTGCTGGTCTCGTTATGGTTCTTTGCCAAACTGACCAAGCGCTATGAAGATTACCAGGCCCAGGAAGCCATCCTCTCCACCACCCTGCAGGAGAACCTGACCGGCGTGCGCGTGGTCAAAGCCTTTGCGCGGCAGGATTACGAGATGAATAAGTTCGAGAAGGACAATTGGGGCAAGTTCCTCAAAGGGCGTCTGCTGCTGATTATGCAATCGCTCTTCTGGCCGCTCTCGGACGTGGTGCTCGGCTTCCAGATGCTGTTCGGGTTTGTGCTGGCAGCAATCATGGCAATTCACGGCGAGATCACGATCGGAGACTATCTGGCCTATGTCGGCTTGGTGGTCTGGTTGATCTGGCCGATCCGCAACCTCGGACGCATGATCGTGCAGACCTCGACTGGCTTGGTTTCGTACGGCCGTTTGATGGAGATCGTCAAACAGGCGCGCGAACCACTCACCGAGGGCCGCGTCCGCCCGAATGGCCCGGTACGAGGCGATATCGTCTTTGATAATGTCTCGTTCATGTATGAAGATGGAAAGATCGATGCGTTGAAGAATATCTCGTTCCATGTTGAGCCGGGACAATCCATTGCCCTGCTTGGCTCGACCGGCTCAGGAAAAACGTCGCTGGTCAATCTCCTGCCGCGCTTCCATGATTACACCGGCGGACACATTTTGCTGGACGGCGTGGAGTTGAAGGATTATCCGCGCGAGGTTCTGCGGGCGCAGATCGGGATCGTACAGCAGGAACCGTTCCTGTTCAGCCGCTCGATCCGGGAGAATATTTTGTACGGCATTGGGAGAAGCGTTACGAAGGCAGAAGTCGAGCGCGCTGCCAAAGTTGCCGCCATTCATGACGTGATCCTGACTTTCCCCGACGGCTATAACACGCTGGTCGGCGAGAAAGGCGTGACGCTCAGCGGCGGGCAGAAGCAGCGCATCACGATTGCTCGGACGCTTTTGAAGAATCCGCGCATCTTGATTTTGGACGACTCGACCTCCTCCGTCGATACCGAGACCGAAGCCGAGATCCGCACGGCGCTGTATGACCTGATGCAAGATCGCACGACGTTCATCATCGCACATCGTATTCAGTCGGTGATGGATGCCGATTTGATCTTGGTATTGGATAAAGGTGAAGTCATTCAAATGGGCACGCACGAAGAATTGGTTGTTCACAAGGATGGCATTTACCGGCAAATCTATGACATCCAAACGCGGATCGATGAAGAATTGGAGAACGAGATTTTACGTGTGAATTGATTTTGTAGGGGCGAAGCATGCTTCGCCCCTACGGAGAATGAAAAATGTCTGACGAACTTATCGAACTCGAAGAAGAAGAATATACGTCCAACCTGACCGCGCCCGTGTTCAAACGCATTGTGGGCCTGATGAAACCGCACTGGAAATGGGTCGTCGGCTTTTTTATCACCATCGCGTTGACCTCCATCATGGACGCCACCCTGACCTATATCAACAAAGACTTCGTCGATATGGGCATCAGCTTGAAGGACACCGCGGCCTTAATGCACCTGGCAGTGCTTTATGGAGCGATTATCGTGTTCGAGGCGGTGACCGTGTTTTCGTTTGTCTACCTGGCGGGCGTGCTCGGCGAGCGGATTCAATACGACCTGCGCAAGATGATGTTCAATCACTTGCAGGAGCTTTCACTTTCCTACTATTCGCAGAACGCAGTGGGACGCCTGATCGCGCGCGTCACCTCCGATAGCGGGCGCGTGTCCGACTTGATGACCTGGGGCATCGTGGACACGACCTGGGCGTTCATGAACATCACCACCTCGCTGATCTTCATGGCGATCATCAACTGGGAACTGGCGCTGATTGTCTCGGTCATCATCCCGGTCATGATGGTGATTGCGATTCAATTCCGCAAAAGGATATTGGTGGAGTTCCGCAATAGCCGCCGCGCCAACTCGAAGATCACCGGCGCCTACAACGAGAACATCCACGGCGTGCGCGTGGTCAAAGCCTTGCAGCGCGAAGACGAGAATTTGAAGGAGTTTCAAGTCTTGACCGAAAGCATGTATCGTTCCTCCTATCGCGCCGCCTGGCTCTCGGCGCTCTTCCTCCCCACCGTGCAGATCATCGCCGCCATCGCATTGGGCATCATCGTCTGGTACAGCGGCGACCAAATCATGGTCGGCGCGATGACGATCGGCGGCGTCAATGCCTTTGTCTCGTATCTGACCTTCATGATGTGGCCGGTGCAGGACTTGGCGCGCGTCTACGCCGAGATGCAGCATTCCATCGCCTCAGCGGAGAGAATCTTCAAGTTGATCGACACGCCGCCCGAAGTCCATGACAGACCGGAAGCGGTTCCCGCCCAAACCATTTTGGGCGAGATCGAATTCGATCACGTGGATTTCTATTACGAAGACCGCAATCCGGTTCTGGCTGACTTCACGCTGAAAGTCAAACCCGGCGAGATGATCGCGCTGGTCGGGCCGACCGGCGGCGGCAAATCCACGATTGTGAACCTGCTGTGCCGCTTCTACGAACCGCGCTCGGGCGTGATCCGCATCAACGGGCGCGACTACACCGACTACACCATGCAGTCGATTCATTCGCGCATCGGCATCGTGTTGCAGACGCCGCATCTCTTCTCCGGGACGGTGCGTGAGAACATCCGTTATGGACGG
>JBJKOR010000047.1:0-16490 GCA_046707185.1 Anaerolineales bacterium
TAGCGAGGGCGCGCAGCGCCTGTGGGAATCTCAGATTGGTGGATAGTTGAGATTGACACACCGCCATCTTGGCGGCTCACAATGACACTTGAAACTAAATTCATGCCCTGTCACAGAGCACAATAAACTATTACGTGGAAAGTATAACTGTTTTTGAAAATAAGACTGTCGTTCTGGGAAGAGCGAAGCGCAGCCGAAGAACATCCCCATAATCCCGCATCGACTTCATGGCGCTTGCGGCGCCATTCCGCTCAGCGCGAATATTTTTTTAGAAGCTCCAAACAGCTCAATATATTTTCCCCATTTGGATTCGTTCTATATCGAAATATATTCCCTCAGGTTGTGTTCCACCGCGTAGGCCGCGGCCTCGGCCCGGTTGTTCACGCCCAGCTTCGAGAGAATGCTCGAGACGTAGTTCCGCACCGTGCCTTCTCCGAGGAAAAGTGCCTTGGCGATCTCGCGATTCGTCTTGCCTTCGGATACCAGCAATAAGACGTGTTTTTCCTGTTGGCTGAGATGTGCGAACGCCGACGCTTCCTCTTCCTTGACCGCGCGGCGGACCTCCTGAAAGACGCGCTGAGTCACCGCCGGATCGAGCAGCGCCTCACCGCGGCTGACCGCTTCGAGCGCCTTGATCAAATCGTCGCTGCCAATCTGCTTCAGGATATATCCCGAGGCACCGGCTCGGATGGCCGAGAAGAGCATTTCATCTTCGGCATAAGAGGTCAGCATGATGACCTTCGTGCCGGGGAACTTCTCCACGATCTCCTCGCACGCTTCGATCCCCGACGTGCCCGGCAGACGGATGTCCATCACCACCACTTCGGGTTTGAGATTCGCCACCTGTTCGAGAGCCTCATGCGCTGAACCCGCTTCCCCTACAACATTAAATTGCGGATGCCGTTCCAGCAGCGCTTTCAGGCCAATACGGACGACCTCATGATCGTCTACCAAAAGAATACGTTGTTTTGCCATGAGAGAATTTTCCTCTAAGTTGGTTGTCAGTATAGCCGAGAGGAGAATGGATGGCAAGGGCAATAAAATAATGCAGGGTCACGATATATCGTGACCCTGCAACATACTGGAACCATTATTTCGCTTTGACGTTGATGACCTTTGGCTTGACTTCCTCGGCCTTTGGCAAGGTGATGGTCAGGATTCCATCTTCGAACTCGGCCTTGGCTTTGTCGGAAACGACGGCCGTGGGCAGCATCACACTGCGTTCGAACTCACCCCAATGCTGTTCGCGGATGTGATAGTTCTTCTGCTTCGTTTCGTTCTTTTCCTTCATCTCGCCTTTGATGCTGAGCACGTCGCCTGTGATGTTGATCTGAACATCATCGGCTTTCATGCCGGGTAACGTGGCTTTCACGACCACATTCTCGTCCGTCTGGTACATGTCAATGGCGGGGCTATGCAAGCTTCCTGTCCAACTGAGCGGACGGGTAAAAGCATCATCGAAGAGACGATCCATTGCCTCACGCAGGGTCATCATCTCGCGTTCCGGCTCCCAACGAATTAGATTAGTCATAGCAACCTCCTTTTGATTGATTGGTTATGCCCTTAATATACAGAGCCTGCGTTAGAAACACGTAGGCTCTGTATAAAAAATCCGTTAAAAATTGTAGGGGCGAAGCATGCTTCGCCCCTACACGTTATTATGATTTTTCCCTGCGGAAATCTACGAAGCGGTATCCCACGCCGCGCTCCGTCAGAATATATTTCGGGTCAGCGGGGTCTTTCTCCAGCTTCTGCCGCAAGTAGTTGATATAGAGCCGGACGTAATGCGGCTCGTCGCGGTATTCATAACCCCAAACTTTTTGGAGCAGTTGATCGTGTGAAACGACCCAACCCGCGTTCTGTACAAGGTGGAACAGCAGGCGATACTCGGTCGGACGTAGTTTGACCAGCTTGCCTTCCAGCCAAATTTCGCGGCGGTCGAAATCGATCTTCAGGCGGTCATCCACCTCGATCAGTCCGTGCATCGAACCGGTGGCGCCCTCGGTGCGGCGCAAGACAGCTTTGACACGGCTGACCAACTCCCGGGGGCTGAATGGCTTGGTGATGTAATCATCCGCCCCAAGTTCCAGGCCGCGCACGCGGTCATCTTCCTCGCCTTTAGCGGTCAACATGATAACCGGCACGTTCGTCACTTCGCGAATGGTCTCCAGAACTTCGAAGCCATCCAGGTCCGGCATCATCACATCCAGCAGGATGAGGTCGGGGGTATCGCGCAGCTTATCGATGGCCTGCTTTCCATTCGAGGCTTCGATGACTTGAAATCCGTCATGCTCGAGGTTCATGCGGATAAAACGGATCATGCGTTCCTCGTCGTCTACGACGAGGATGCGGCGGCGCTCAAATTCCTCAGGCATGTCATTCCCTCACAAAACCGATGATCTTCTCTTCTTCCTGGCTTTCCAGAATCTCGATCAAATTGACCCGATCGATGGGAACAATGATTTTAACCACGTTGGCTTCCAGGTAATGCAGGTCCTTTCCATCGCGCTGACGCGGGTTGGAGACCACTATATTCGTGTCTGTTGGTTTAGGTAATTCATCCACTTCCCCCAGCACAGGCAGGTCGCCTGGAATGTGCAGCAAAACAGTATATGCCATGATGTACCTTTCTATGTTCAGGATATTCTCAAGAGGACTTGCATTTTCAATTTACCAAGGGCAATGATATCGCCGTTGGCAACAGTTTGTTCCACGTTGGGAGTCAATCGTTTTCCATTGACATACGTGCCGTTGGCGGATCCCAAGTCCATCAACGCGATGCGCGGGCCGGATCTTTTGATGGCGGCGTGCAAACGCGACACACCGTTGGCATAGGCCTGATACGGCGAAAGATCGATATCCGGCATGATGGGCTGGCCTTCGCTGATGCGGCCAAGCGTGAACTCGTTCCGTTCGCCCAATGGAAGGACTTGTCCGGTATCCATCAAGTGCAGCGTGCACCAGGTGTTCAATGCAACAGAATCCATTATCTTGGATGAAAAAACAGGTTCTCCCACCGCTTCCTCCAACCGACTGGTGTCCATATTTTGAGTGGTGAGAATATCTATACCGACCAGTTGTGCACCACATTCCACGCAAAACATGGCCCCGGCCATATTGGCGTGTTTGCAATTCGGACAGACAATCATTGAAATTTCTCCATATTCGAAAGAAGCAAGGCTCGCGTGCCATATTTGATTTCTTTACTTCCGTTTTCACTCATAGATTGCATGCGTTCCAGGTTGTTGGCTTCCAGCAAGGCGGTCTTTGCCAAATCCTTTTCTCCTTGCGAAAGCAGGTGCTGCGCCAGATTCTTCAGATGCTGGGTGGCGTTTTCGTAGCGTCCTGCCTTTACTTCCTCACGCGCACGCTCTTGCATACGGTAAAGCGTCAGGCGCGAGAGAGCGCGTAGAATGCTCGTGGGCGGAGGTTCGTTTCCCGGCGTGTCCAACGCGGCTTGTTCGAAGCGGATGCGTTGGGGGGAAACAGGTATCGGCCGCGCAGCAATGATCGGCTGAAGCGATCCGTCCAGCATCCTGACCCGTTCCGCTTTCGACGCAGGAGGAAGGATCATGAATTCAAAGACCAAGGTAAGCGGTGTGTCGTGCAGGATGGGGCCAAGATGCATTGTACTTTCGATGGTCAGCGGTCCGCCCCCCGGCTGCATGCGGAAGGCGTAATTCAGGTTGACGTTCTCCTGCGGTTTGAACTTGAGCAGAACATCCTCGGCAATTGTATTGGTAATGGCATTGAACTTATCCATCAATGACTTCGTGACATCTTGATTCTTCGAGATGTAGGTGCTGTTGAAACCGGTGGGGCTGGTAAGCGCATCAAGGAAAATATCGTTCCAGTCACTGCCCAGTCCAAACCCGCTGATGCCAATTTGCTGGCTCGCAGCTTCTTCTGCCAATTTCAAACAAGCGGATTCATCGCCGTAGGTATGACCATCGGTCAGCAGGATGAGATGATTGATACGCTGAGGAGAAAGACTTCGGCGGACTTCCTGCATACCCGCTTCCAGTCCCTGATAGATTTCGGTCCCACCGCCGGTTCGCATCATCTGAATACGGCCCTGGAGCTTGGTTCGGTCTTCTTGAAATCCCGCCGGTATGATGACTTCCGCCCGGTCACTGAAAGCCACCACGCTGAAGATATCCTGAGGCCGCATGATACGCATCAATTGCGAGGCGGCAACTTTGACCACATCCATCTTTCCGCCTTCCATGGATGTCGAGCGGTCGATCACGAGGCAAATGTTCAGCGGCGGGGCCGGGATTTGCTCACCAAGGGTACGCGGACTGACTTCCAAAAGGATATAGGTCAACTGTGGTTCATCGAGATGAATCAAATTGGGCCGGCTGTATTCGATTTTATATTTGAAGAAGGATGGGGTTTCTTCCTCCTTCGGAAGCGTTGCATCGTACAAGGCGCGGCGCCTGGGATTGGATAAGACTTCATAGGCCTGCTGCACTTCGAGGAACAATTCCGTTTCCCCGGCGACCTGATTCTTATCCGGATGCAGGCGCTGGGCTGCTTCGAAATAGGCGCGTTTTATTTCATCCTGAGAGGCGTCTCTCAGAACACCGAGCAGGGTGTAATAATCCGCGCGATTTGCTGCCATGACTATCCGATCATCTGCGCAAGAACCACCGTGATGTTATCGGGACCGCCTGCGTTATTCGCGGCATCCACCATGTTCTGGCAGGCACGCTGCAAATTGGGAGCATTGTTGATGGAATGCAGGATTTCCTCTTCGGAGACCATGCTCCACAACCCGTCACTGCATAACATCAGATATCCGTTGTTTGGAAATGGAACAGTGAACACATCGGTTTCCAGTGTCTCGCCCTGACCCAAGGCACGGATCAACACGTTGCGATGCGGAAAATTAGCGGCCTCTTCCTTGTTGAGATGTCCCAACTCTTCGAGTCGTTTCACCAACGAATGATCGTGCGTGAGCTGTTCGATCCTTCCGGCGGGATAGACGGCGTAGACGCGGCTGTCGCCCACATGGCCGATTGTGACTTGTTGTCCCACCACGAGCGCGGCGGTGAGGGTCGTGCCGCTGCCTGGCGCTTCGCGCTGGACGAGACGATGGGCATCCTGAAACGCGCTGGCGATGATCTCTTGCAAGGGCTCATCCGGCTGTTGCGTGGGCATGCTGAACAGGAAGGCATGAAATTTCCGCATGATCTCGCCGGCCAGCACGTGGATAGCCGTGTTGCTGGCGACTTCCCCAAATTGATGTCCGCCCATGCCATCGGCCACTACATACAGACCGAACGGCACATTGGAGGAATTGCCTGCCAGCGTAGCGGTGATGACCACTACACTATCTTCGTTATGGTCGCGTTGCTTTCCTACAGATTGACTGGTCGCGGCCGTCAATTGCTGGGTCTCGTATTGCTGCAGGTTTTGGCTGCTGACAATGGATTCGATCTGTTGCTCCGAAAGCGGTGCGGTGATTACGCTATTGCCTCGGTTGACGGGAGAAGCGTTCGATTTATTGCCAAACAATTTGCGAAAAAATTCAACCATGCATACTCCTTTGTTCAAGCCAGCAGCGCATACACCTGGTGATCGTTTGAACCGATGTAAACAATATCATCAAAAGCGACCGGCGTGCCCGTGATGGCGCCCTCAGTTTTGAAACGCCACCGCTCGCGGCCGGAGCGATATTCCAGACAGTATAAATTCCCGTCTACAGAACCGCAATAGAGGGAATCTTTATAGATGACCGGCGACCCGCTGACCTGGTTGTCGGTTCGAAAGCGCCAGACTTCCTTGCCGGTCTGGGAATCCACACAATAGATGAATCCATCTGCAGCGCCAACGAAGACAAATTCATCTGCAAGAGCCGGGGAGGAGAGGGAACCCTTTCCAAGGCGGAAGCGCCAAATCGCCCATCCGTTGCGTGCATCGAGGCAGTATAGTGTTCTGTCCGCTGAGGTGAAGAAAACGGTATTCCCAGCAGCGACTGGCGATGACGTGACCGCCCGCTTTGCCTGATAGCGCCACTTCATGGTGCCGCGGAAATCCAGGGCGTAGAAGTCGCCGCTCTCACAGCCGAAATACACGAGTTCGTTGGCGACAAAAGGCGTGGATCGGACCTGGTCTGCGGAGGTGAATTGCCAGACGCTGCGGCCCGTGTTCACTTTTACGGCGTGAAGCGCATGGTCATCGGAGCCAAAGAAGATATGACCCTCTGCGATGCGCGGCGAAGAATGGATGGCCCCATCTGTATAGTAAGTCCATATCACCTTGCCCGTGCGGGCGTTGATCACATGCAGGCGTTTATCTTCGGACCCAAAGAAAAGGTCATCCTCGAATATGGCCGGGCGGGAAACGATCCCGCCGTCCGTTGGATATTTCCATTGGAATTTCCCATCGGCGGCATTGAGGGCATATAAGTTGTTATCGTAACAACCAATATACAACGTGCCCTGATGAATCAATGGCGTGGAGCGCACTTCATCTTCGCATTTGAAAGTCCAAATGGGCTTGATGCCACCCGTCATGACGGAGGTGGTTGTGGCAATTTTGGACAGCGCTCCAGTCTTGCGCGCCGCGTTCATCAGCGCATCCTTCATCTCGAGGGCGGTGGCGAATCGGTCGCCGGGATTGTATTGCAAGGCAGTGTTGATGATCGCTTCCAACTCCGGTGAAACGTGCGAATTGACGCGGCGGATCGGGCGTTCCGCGAACGAGAACGGCGGTTCCAGACGCGGATCGCGGCGGGTCAGCGCGTGATGGAGAGTCGCTCCGAGGGCGTAGATATCCGCCGAGGGCGAGGCTTCGCCGCGATATTGTTCCGGGGGCGAATAGCCTTCCGTGCCGATCATCGTGCCGCGCTGTCCGGTCTGGAATGTTCGGGCAATGCCAAAATCCACGAGCATGGTATCGCCGTTGCTGTTGATCATGATGTTCGAAGGTTTGATATCGCGAAAGATGATGGGATCGGGTTTGTGATTGTGCAGGAAGGACAACACATCGCACAATTGAATCGACCAGGTGAGGATTTGTTCCTCTGGCAAAAAGCCTGTCGTGTCATTGATGATCGCTTCCAGGTCCTTGCCGTGAATGAATTCCAAAACCAGGTACGAGCGGTCTTCCTCGGAAAAATAATCGTAGATGCGCGGAATGGACGGATGATTGAGCGTCGCCAGGATATTGGCCTCGCGTTCGAAGTTACGGATGATGGTCTGGCGTACGTTCGGGTCCGGCGCGACGTTGATCATTTCCTTGACGGCCACCAGCTTGGTCACATTGGGAAAATGCAAGTCGCGCGCACGATATACTGAACCCATACCGCCGATGCCAATCACTTCCTGAATGTGATACCGGCTGACCAGCGTTGTATCGGGCTGTAGCTGTCGATGGGGACGGGGGGCAGGCGTTTCACCCACTGGTTGAGTGACGTTTTGTGCGTTCAGAACGCATCTCCTTTCGGTAAATTATAGTGTGCGTTGACAGGATTGGCAACGTTCCAACACCAATCTACATATTTGATAGCTCAGCTTAAATAGATGTTAACCACGATTTTACTATGGGTTAAATCGCCGCTCTTATAATGCTGTTCGGCGTTATGGTGCGGAGTTGTTCCTACGCAAGCCAATCCGTTTGCGTGGGTCAACGTGAATTCGCAGATAAACTTTGGCTTTGAGGAAGCCCGTAAACCGCCAAATTTTCTCTTGCGCACAAATCCTTTTTGCGGCACAATGTGTCGGCTTATGAAAATCCTTTCCCTTAGTGACGAGGTGGAAGACCGCATTTACAGCCTGGCTGCCCGAGGACATTTCAAAGATATTGGCATGATCCTCGGCTGTGGTGATCTCCCTTATGCCTATTTGGAGTACCTGGTTTCGATGTTGAACGTACCGCTATTTTATGTTCCGGGAAATCACGATCCCGTGTATAATCCTCGCTTCGCGTCGGCACGGGCCGAGGGCGGCTCCAACCTCGATTTGGTATTTGCCCATTCCAAAGGTCTTTTGCTGGCTGGTTTTGGAGGCTGCATTCGCTACCAGCCCGATGGAGTGAATCAATACACACAAGTCGAAGCCTTTTGGCGCGCCTTTCGTCTCATGCCGGGATTCCTGTTCAATCGCATCCGCTATGGCCGCGCCCTCGATATCCTTATCACGCATTCGCCGCCTTTGGATATCCACGATGAGAATACCCACGCTCACCGCGGGCTGAAGGCCATCAATTGGCTTTTGAAACTGGCGCGGCCGCGTTATCACTTTCACGGCCACCGCCACTTCTATCGACGAAATTTGGAACCGGCTGTGACACAGCTTGGCCCAACCACAATTATGAACATATTTCCTTACAAAGTCGTTGAGATCGAACATGCCTGATGAATTTTCCTCACTTGCGCGCGCCGACTTCAGCCGGGCGCGCTTCAAAGCTTTTGTCCACCGCGCCCTGGCGGCCATCTCCGGCCAGCCGAGCATGCTGCTTTCCTATGACGAGGTCAAACAAAGCCTGCACATTGGCGGCCCGATCTATCGCGGTGTGCATACCGTGCGCATCGATCAAATTGTCGGGAGCTTGAACCGCTATCACGAATTCGATCACGCCTTCCTCCCCGCCGAGAATCAACTGGCCGAACGCTGGCAGAATGTCAGCCGGGCGTTCTATAAGGAAATCAGCCTCCCGCCTGTGGTGCTTTACAAAGTCGGACAGGTTTACTTCGTAGTGGACGGTCATCACCGCGTGTCTGTGGCACGCGGGCAGGGACAGGAATTCATCGAAGCGGAAATCCGCGAGTGTTACACGAAGGTCAACATCACGCCCGAGCTTAAGCCCGAGGATCTAAAGATCCTTCACGAGAAGGTTCATTTCCTGGAGCGTACCCGTTTGGACGATCTGCGCCCGCAAGCCAAGATCCGCCTCACCATCCCGGATGGCTTCGACCGTATGTTGGAACATATCGCCGTCCATCGCTATTTTATGGGACTCGATCTCAAGCGCGATATTTCCGAAGAGGAAGCCATCATGCACTGGTACGACACGGTTTATTTCCCCATCATTCAGGAGATTCGGAAAAGCAAAGTCTTGATGGATTTCCCCGGCAAGACCGAAGGCGATTTGTATTTATGGGTGCTCGATCACCAGCATTATCTGGCGCAGGAGGAAGGACAATTACTCCAACCGCCTGAAAACGCGGCGCGTGAATTCATCGAAGATCAAGAAGATTGAAGCAATGGCAGATGGAGATGATTTATGACTCGACATCCACTCTCCGGCGTATACGCTGCAGCGGTGACTCCGCTAAAATCCGATCTTTCCCCGGACCTTGGGGCGGTCGCACCGTTCCTGGCTTTTCTCGCCTCCCGCGGCTGTGACGGCGCGCTGCTCTTTGGCACGACCGGCGAAGGCCCATCGTTCTCGCCATCCGAACGCGTTGACGTTTGGTGCGCGGCATCGAAAGTCCGCGAACAATTTCCACGCTTCAAGTTGTTCGCCGGAACCGGCACGCCCAGCCTTAGCGAAACCATTGACCTGACCAAAGCCGCCTTCGACCTCGGCTTCGAAGCCGCGGTCACGCTGCCGCCGTATTATTTTCGCAAAGCGAGTGATGATGGTTTGTTCGATTGGTTCGAGCAAGTGATTCGCAAAGCCGTTCCATCGGACGGAACTTTATTTGGCTATCACTTCCCCAATACCTCTGGCGTTGGACTCTCATTGGATTTGCTTGCGCGTTTGAAGGATTCTTTTCCCAATCAATTTGGGGGCATCAAGGATTCGTCACACGATGAGACATTCAGCCGCGCCCTCGGCCAAAAGTTCGGTGAGGACTTGACCGTTTTCAACGGCACCGATTCGCATCTCACGTTGGCGCTGCAGAGTCAGGCCGCGGGCTGCATCACCGCCTTGACGAATCTCTTCTCGCCCGGCCTGCGCCAGATTTATGATTTATATGTTCAAGGGAAGGATACTTCGGCGGTTCAGGCGAAGGTCGATGCGCAACGGCGCCTGCTTGAAAAACATCAACCGTTTCCACCGCTGATCAAAGCTTTGGTATCGCGCTTACACGGTCAACCGCGCTGGCCTGTCCGCCCGCCGCTGGTGGAACTGCTGAAAGAAGATGAAGAGCAAGTGATTCGAGAACTTGCAAATTTAGATTTATAGATCGCACTCTGATACGTAACCAATGTCGAATGGACGCGCAAACAAAAGGAAAAAATCGTTTTTGATTCATAAGCACAAGCAAGGCGTCCTTATGACTTTTTGAGTTTCTCACGTTCCTGTTTCCATAACTTTGTAAATCTTTCAAAGACATCGACGATGATTTCCAATTCGCTTTCCAAATAGCTCGAGACAAGTTCATCTTGTGCGCGCCGCGCCGACTCGAACCATGAGGCGGCTCTTTCGGCGCCCGATTTCGCGGGTACGACAAGGGTTCCGCGGCGATCGTTCGGATTCGGTCTCCGCTCGATCAGCCCCGCCTTTTCGAGACGGTCAAGCATGGCGGTCGTTGCCCCAGAAGTGAGACCCGTATGTCTGGCAAGTTCAGAAGGTGAGGCAATGCCTTTTTGGAACAGAAGCCTGAGACATTCCATATCGGTTGCATTGAGGCCTGCCCATTCAGTCATGGCGCTTTGGAACAGCGTCAAATTAACACCGTAGTCCCTCACCGCAATCAGGGCGCGTTTCTTCAAGTCTGTCTTTGTGGATTTCGTCATAGAGATACCCTTGACATTATCTTTATTTTCAAGTATCTTAATTATAAAGTAAAATTTATAAGTTGTAAATAAGGAGATTTCCATGAGTCCAAAGAAAGAAACGAAAAAGTCTGCCAAGCGCACCACCCCCGCAAGTGGCAAAGGATTATTGTCGGCTGAAGAAATAGCCGCGATGAAGGAGACCCTCAAAGAGAGAAAGGCGGCTGCGAGCAAGGAAGAAGCGGAGAAAGCTGTACTTGAAAAGATCGCCAAGATGTCAGAACCGGATCGTTCCATGGCGAAGCGGATCCATGTAATCATCAAAGCCAACGCGCCGTCCCTCTCGCCGAAAACCTGGTACGGGATGCCTGCGTATGCCAATGAAGATGGTAATGTTGTTTGCTTCTTCCAAGACGCGCAGAAATTCAAATCGAGGTACGCAACATTCGGTTTCAGCGACAAGGCGAAACTTGATGAAGGCGGTATGTGGCCGACCGGCTTCGCGCTGAAAGAGTTGACGCCCACCGAGGAGAAAAAGATCGCCGCGCTCGTGAAGAAAGCTGTGAGTTAAGAACAGAAACATGGCGACAATCCGTTTTGAAACTACACCGCTAAAAATCCGCGACTGGACCATTCTTAGACTCCCCGAGAACGCGAGCGCAAAGCTTCCATCGCGCGGCATGGCATTGGTCGAGGGAACTGTTAATGGTTTCCGTTCTAAAATCGTGCTCGAACCGGACGGCAAGGGAAGCCATTGGTTCAGGGTCGACCCTGGTCTGCGAGAAGCTGCCGATATAGACGCAGGCGAGACGGTAACAATAGCGGTCGAGCCATCTAAAGCATGGCCGGAGCCTGAGGTGCCAGCGGATTTGAATAAGGCGTTGGCAGCTGACCGACAAGCAAACGCTCTATGGGCGAAAATCACGCCCATGGCACGTTGGGACTGGCTGCGCTGGATACGCTCCACCAACAACCGGGAAACGCGCAACCGGCGCATCGAGGTAGCATTATCGAAGCTCAGGTCCGGCGAACGAAGACCGTGTTGCTTCAATCGCAACCTGTGCACTGAACCCAAGGTCTCGAAGAATGGAGTACTCATCGAGCCGACGCAAACGATAAGGTAAAGACATCCGATGGATGTTTAGGAGAGAAGAAAGTGGTGAGCTAAGAATGAAAGCAAATCCGAAACCTTCCCTCGCTTCGGGGCGGAAAGAACACCCGCCGACCGAAGTGCTTCGCAAAGAGAAGTCCGCATCACAACAGATAGATACCATCATCAAAGAGACGAGTGATTGGCGGGGGAAGAAATTATCGCAGCTACGCGCTTTGATCAAGAAGGCCGACCCGGACGTGGTCGAAGAAGTGAAGTGGAAAAAACCATCCAAGCCATCGGGAGTCCCCGTTTGGTCCCATGATGGAATCATCTGCGTGGCAGATACGCTCAAGAACGCGGTGAGGCTGACATTCCCCAAAGGCGCTCAGATGAAGGATCCGAAGAGACTCTTCAATACGCGCCTGGATAGCAAAACGGTGCGCGCCATAGATTTCTACAAAGACGATGCCATAAAGGATGCAGCCTTAAAGGCACTCATCCTCGAAGCCGTGAAGCTGAACAGGTCAAAATGACGCGCAAGAGAAAATGAATTTACCCACAAGTAGTAGTAGGGACACAGCGGCGCTGTGTCCCTACTACGTTTATTCGACGGTTATTCCTTGCCGCGTTTGCTGAGCTGATGGTCAAGCTGCAGTACAGCGGTTTCGTGCCGTTCGATCATCTCGAGGCTCGAAACAATATCGGCGGCATTCTTTTCCTCTTCGACCTGTTCAGTAATGTACCATTGAAGCAGAACCTGTGCAGGGTAATCCTTCTCTTTCAACGCTAATTCGTACAAGGCATTGATGAGACTCGTGACCTTGGCTTCATGCGCCGCGACTTCCCGAAACAATTCCAGGCCAGAGTTCCAGGTTGCAGGCGGAGCGTCGATTGCTTTGAGCGAAACCGTCCCGCCGCGTTACAGCAGGAAGTCATAGAACTTAATGGGGTGTTCCCCTTCTTCGCCTTACTGGACGCGCAAACAGAGGGCGAAAACAGGCAAGTCCTTGTCCTCGCAATATGCCGCCATGGAGAGATAGAGATAGGACGAGTACAACTCTTTGTTGATTTGTTCATTGATTCCGTCTTGCATTGCTTTACTAATCATATCGTCTCCTTTTCATTTCTATATTCATTATATCAGTCCTAAATGGAACGAGGGCCTAACAAAAAGCATTCTCCAGATTGGATAAAGTACATGTTCTCAAAACGATCCGATCGCGCCCATTTGCACGGGAACATTCCACAGATTCACTCTTCGCCAAACGCAAATAACTCATTAATCGATTCATGTTTCAGGTTATGCCGGATGGCGCCGGCAAAGATCGACGCAACGGAAAGGATCGTCAGTTTCGGATGACGCTTTTCAGGAGGCAGGTACACCGTATCCGTGGTGATGATTTCCTGGATTTGCGATATCGCCGCCAGCCGTTCGAGGCCGCCGCGCGTGAATACGCCATGCGTGCACACAACGGTGATCGTCTCCACCCCTTCCCCAACCAACATGCGGCTGAGTTCATCGATTGAACCGCCGGTTGCAATTTCATCGTCATAGATCAATGCATTTTTATGCCCGCGCGCCTGATTACCGACCAACCCGCTGATCTTTACCTGAGTATCCGAGAGGCGTTCCTTGTTCCCCGCTGCAACAGGCAGGTTCAGGCTTTTTGCAAAGCGAGCTGCAGACTTTGCACCGCCCATATCCGGGGCGACAACGATAGTACCGGAAAGGTCGCGCTTCTCGAGATAATTCTTGAAGATTGGCCGCGCGCTGAGCGGATCGGTGGGCATACCGAAGAATCCATGCACTTGCGGCGAATGAAACATCATGCTCATGACATGCGTGGCTCCAGCAGTTTTTAGCAGGTCCGCCACAAGACGGGCGGTGATCGAGATGCGGGGGGCATCCTTTTTATCCGAACGTCCAAAGGAATAATACGGGATAACCGCGTGGACTTCGGAGGCTGCCGCCCCGCGGGCGATATCGAGCATCATCAACAGTTCCACCAAATTATCGTTGACCGGCTGCGATAGTGATTGCACAATGTAGACGCGCCGGGAGCGGACCGTCTTGCCAAGTTGAATGTAGAGGTTGTCGTTACTGAAGCGGGAAATATGCGTATCATCCAGCGGCACGCCAAGTTCACCAGCGATGCTGAGTGCGAGCACCCGGTTCGAACTCCCGCTGAAAAAGCGGACATTTTCTGCCGAGATCGAAGGCTTTGTCATACAGTCTCCTCATTTGAAATTATCGAATTCAATCTTACCCCGAACCGATGGCATTTAAAAAATGTTCAATGATTTTTCAATTTTGGAACCCAGCGCGGCACGCGTTTGAGATAATTTTCATACGCCGCGCCAAATTTCTTTTTCAATGTTCGTTCCTCATAGAAAACAATGAACAAATGGCAAACAAGAAAAGCAGCGATGGCATAAACAATCATCCAAATTGATTTGAACCAGAGAAAGTAGCCGATAACGATAACAAGCACACCCACATAAATTGGATTACGAACGTAGCGATAAGGACCAGTCGCAACCAACTCCTTGGGCGGATCAAGCGGCAAAGGCGTACCGCGCCCTTTGAAAGTGAAATCCCAGAAGCACCACAGAATCTCAATGCCGCCGATGAGCCAGAGAGGAAAGGCAAAGTAAGCAAAGATGCCTGTCTCAACTTGCGGACTTTTCGGTAAAAGTACAAGCGGAAAATACCACGCACCCAGTCCCGCGGCAAGGATGAGATATAAAAAAGATTTGATAGTGGTCATTTATTGTCATCCTCGCTTCTTCAACCAATCCAACAGCTTCTTCGTTGACCAACAATTGATGACGTCCTCTTTTGTCAGCCAGGCGCGTCTTGCGATGGCGACGCCATAGAACAACATATCGAGATCGGCTTCGGAGTGCGCGTCGGTGTTGATGCTGATCGGGATGCCCAGCTCTTTTGCGCGACGAGCGTACGCATCGTCGAGATCGAGGCGGAAGGGGCTGGCATTGATCTCCAACGCGACGCCCGTTTCCGCGGCGGCATTGAGCACCGCGTCCATATCGAGGTCAGCGCCCTCGCGGTCGGGAATCAATCGTCCGGTCGGGTGGCCGATAACATCCACGTGCGGATTGCGGATGGCTTTCAACATCCTTTGCGTAACTTTCTCGCGCGGCTGTCGCAAGGATGTATGCATGGAAGCAAGCACCAAATCGAGGCTCGCTAAAAATTTATCGGGATAATCCAGCGTACCATCGGCTTTGATCTCGACCTCGCTGGCGTGCAGAATCAAAATGTCTTCGCCGAGTTTGTCCTGCGCCTTCTTGATTTCCGCGGCCTGCTTCTTGTGATCTTCCATGCTCAATCCGCCCGTGACGCCGAGGCTGACTGAATGATCGGTAAACGCAATCACTTTGATACCGCGCTTGGCAGCAGCTTGCGCCATCTCGAGCATCGTCAACTTGCCGTCGCTCCAATTCGAGTGAACTTGCAGATCGGCTTGGATGTCTTTGACTTCGATCAACTTTGGAAGCTTGTCTTGTTTGGCGGCCTGGACCTCACCACGGTCTTCACGCAGCTCCGGCGGAATCCACGGCAGGCCCAGCGTTTTGTAAACTTCCTCTTCGGTCGAGCAAAAGATTTCGCCCTTGCCATTTATTTTGCTTAGCGAATGTTCCGAAAGGGACAAGCCTTTGTCGAGCGCAAGTTGGCGCAACGCAACGTTATGATCTTTTGAACCTGTTGCATATTGCAAGGCCGCCCCAAATTTTTCAGGCGGATGCACCCAGACTTGTGCGCGCACACCGTCGCCAAATTCGATGGATGATTTTGTTTCACCTTTTCCCAATACGCGCACAACGCCGGATAGTTTCGTAAAAGCTTCCATGACCGGCTTTGAATCTTTCGCTGCGACGAGGATGTCGATATCGCCAACCGTTGACCGCATCCTTCGCAGGCTTCCAGCGGGTTCCGCAGCAACCACGCCCTTCACCTTTTTGAGTTGAGCGATGATGTCTTGTGCCAGCGGATAGGCGCGTCCAAGTGGAATCCGCCCGGAACGGCGCGACAATGATTCGAGTCCCGCGAGAATCGCCTGCTCGGATTTTTCGCCCATGCCGGGCAGGCCGCGCAGCTTTCCTTTCTTGGCAGCCGCTTCGAGCTGCGCCAGAGTCGTGATGTTCAATGTCTTCCAAATCAACGCGATCTTTTTCGGACCGAGTCCCGGCACCTGAAGCCAATCGGCTAAACTTGCAGGCACTTCCTTTTCGAGTTTTTTCAAAAATTGGAGTTTGCCGGTCGAAAGCAATTCGTCGATTTTTTCAGCGATGGCTTTGCCCACGCCGGGGATTTCTTCGAGCTTGCCTTCCTTCCAATATTCGGAGGCTTCGCGGCCCAGCCCGGCGAGGTTCTCCGCGGCTTTGCGATAGGCAAGCGTTTTGTAAATGATCTCACCTTTGATCTCGGATAAGTTTGCGATGAGAGTGAACGTATCGGCCAGTTGGCGGTTGTTCATCATAACGATAGTCCTTTCGCTAGGATTGGATTATACGAGAAAACCGGTATTAAACACGACCCCTGAATTGCATCATAAAAAACCTTACTTTGGAGGGCTTCGTTGCATCATAAATAATGTTACTTTCCGGCAGTATACCAGTGCTACCGGAGGAGCCTATGATGAGCCAACGAAGCAAGCGTGAATTATTAGAGTGTGTGCAAGCACGATATTGGAGCGCCAAGA